>JAUCPW010000054.1 GCA_030373045.1 Candidatus Fermentibacter sp. | reverse complement strand
TGCTGGAGGTGAAGCGGGGTTCTCCATCCGATCCCGTGTTCTCGGAGTAGAGGACCTCCCCCGATTCGCAGCCCAGGACAAGGTCCCAGTCTCCATCCCCGTCGAGATCGCCGGTCTGCGCGGTGGTCCGCCTCAGGTCGCAGAGGAAGGTCAGGTCGATGCAGCCGGTGGCGTCGAAGACAGGCACTCCGTCGGGTGAAGGGATTCCCGGCAGTACCACGAGCCGGCCCCCGTGAAGGGTGTCGGTCGGATATCCTGCCAGCAGGAGGTCGAGCACTCCGTCTCCGTTCCAGTCGACGAGCCACGGGGAGGAGTTGTAGCTCGTGGATATCTCGCTCCCGCCGGCATCGACCGGGTGACCTGCGTAACGAAGAGTCCCGTCGCCGTTTCCGGCGTACAGGTCTATGCCGCCCCGCCTCTGCCCGGAGATGATGTCGGGGATCCCGTCGCCGTTCCAATCCACGACCTGTGGATTCGTGTTGCCGGTGCATCAGGAATAGGTCGTCGTGATGTCCCGCGAGTCGGCCCTGAGGAACGTGTAGTCGCCGAACAGGGGTTCTCTCTCCGTCCCGCGGTTCGGATAGAACCTGATCATCCCCTCGATGAACTGGCCGACCAGGAGGTCGCCGCGGCCGTCTCCGTCCCAGTCGGTGAAGAAGGGGTTCGACATCAGCCCGGCCGTCAGATTGTCGGCGCACACCTCCTCTGGAGCCCGGGCCGCGCTGTCCCCGAGCACGAACGACATGGACAGAGGGGGCTGGAAGATCTGATAGAAGCGGTAGATCCGGATCTTGCCCTCCGGGAGGTCGGACCAGTTGCGGCCGATGTCGTTGATGCCGTCAGCGTTCCAGTCCACGAAAAACTGGTCGGCGACCGGATCCGCCTCGAATCTCCCGCCGTGCCGCTGGATGACGAAAGGTGCTTCCAGCCGCGGGATTCCGGCAGCAGCCGCCGCCGAAAGGGACAGACATGCGCCCAAGGCGGTGTTCAAGCCGTCACTCCCCTTCCCTCGATCGATCCGGTCCCATGGACAGGAGCGGCTGCGCGGCGCGCCCCATGGGGCCTGAAGGGTTGCCTCCCCGCAGCCATCATCATAAGATGCGGAGGGGGAAAGGGGTCCCCGGATGGAGGGTGCGATGAGGGTCTTCCCATGTACCCGGGTGAACAGAAAGCTCCTGTCCTGAACGAGGCAGCATGCATCCCCGGGACGGGATGCCCGGTTACCGGGCCTTCTCTTTCTCGTGCTTTCAGCTTCCCCGCTCTTCCTGACCGGCTGCGGCCGGCCGCCCAGGATCGAGGGCCCTGACGTGCTCCTCGTGGTTCTGGATGCCGTGAGAGCCGACCATCTCGGCTGCTACGGGTATCACAGGGACACGTCGCCATGTCTCGACAGCCTCGCCGGCACGGGGACGGTGTTCACCGACGCCCGGTCCCAGTCATCCTGGACGATGCCCTCGGCCGCGACGATCCTCACCGGCATGTCGCCGCAGGGACACGGGTGCCGGGCGGGCGCCGACAGGGTCTACGGCCTCGATCCGGCGACCCCGACCCTCGCAACCGTTCTCCGGGATGCCGGATACGCGACATTCGGCTGCTTCAGCTCGGCATGGTTCTCGGCAGGCCTCGGCTTCGACGCGGGTTTCGATACGTTCATCTGCTACGGGACCGGGGGGCACCAGTACGGGAACGTGGCAGAGAGCTTCCGGGGCTGGATCGACTCGCTGCCCCCGGGAGAACGCTGGTTCGCGATGATTCACCTCTACGAGGCCCACGAGCCGTACTCGCCCCCCTCGCCTTTCGACACGATGTTCGTGCCGGGACGGGTGCCATGGCCCGACGACAGCCTCTGGATGGTCGGAGAGTCGGACGAGGTGCTGCGCCCCGGACAGCTTGCCTCGCTGACTGCGAGGTACGACGGGGAGGTCCGCTTCCAGGATGCCGCGATCGGCACGCTGCTCGCTGCAGTCAGGAGCACGGGCCGGGCGGACGACGTTCTCGTGATAGTCACGGCCGATCACGGCGAGGAGTTCCTCGAGCACGGGGGATGCGGCCACGGGAAGACCCTCTTCCAGGAGGTGCTCCGGATACCTCTCATCGCGAACGGGCCGGGGATCCCGCGCGGGGCGGAGAGGACCGATCTGGCGGCCTCCATGGACATAATGCCCACGATCCTGGCCAGAGCGGGCGTACCGGTTCCCGGGGGCGTCGAAGGGGTGGATCTCTCGGCGGGTCCGTGCACGGACCGGTACGTACCGTCCAGCGAGCCCAAGCGGGCGGCTCTGGTTTCCGTCCGGAGAGGCGATCTCGTGCTCATACGGGACATGGATACCGGAGAGGAGGTCACTTACGATCTCTCGACCGATCCGTCCGAAACGTGCCCGCTGCCTCCCGACAGCGTACTGCTGCTCGACCTCGCCGACTACCTGGCCGTCCGTCCGGGCCGGGAACGTGCCACGGCCGGGGAGAGCGAGCTCGACGGCTCCCTGAGAGATCTCGGCTACGTCAGGTGACCGGGGCTCCCGGCAGCCCCGCGCCATCTGCGCGGCACTCCACGGGAGATCGGACCGCGTATCTTCCGTCATCCGGAGGAGGTGGGCCTTGAGGAGATCGCTGTGTCTCGTCCCGATTCTCGCCATCGTCCCTGCCGTGTGTCCCGCCGCCGCCGGGGACGGACCGATACCCCCGCTGTCCCCGCCCGTCCAGTCAGGGGACGGTGGCGTGATCCCCGATCCCGTCGATCAGCCCGCTGAGGAGCCTGTATCCTGGTCCATCATGGGCGAAGGCAGCATGACGGCGGACCGGCTCGTCTCGTTCCTGCTCGAGAACAATCCCGATGCCGACAGCGGGCGGGTGGCGCTGCTCGCCTCGCTCTACGTCGAGGAGGCTGCGATCGAGGGGGTCAACTCCGACGTGGCCTTCGTGCAGATGTGCCACGAGACCGGCTTCCTGCGCTTCGGCGGGCTCGTGACCGAGGAGATGGACAACTTCTGCGGGCTCGGATCGACGGGGCCCGGGAATCCCGGGCTGTGGTTCCCCGACGAGCGCACCGGCGTGCGCGCCCATATCCAGCACCTGAAGGCCTACGGATCCACGGAACCCCTTAACCTCGAGCAGGTGGACCCGCGTTTCGGGATGGTCAGCCCGAGAGGCAGGTCGCCGGACATCTTCGGCCTCGCCGGGACATGGGCGGCCGACCCGCAGTACGGGCAGAGGCTCGCCGACCTCCTGGAACGGCTCTGCAAATGACGCACCGGCCCCGGCCGCCCTTCCCGGCAGGCCGCGGCCCGGAGGATCATCCCGTCAGGCCTGGGACGCCCAGGCGCTCACTCCCTCGAAGCCCGACCTCGGGATCTGGAGACGGAACGGCTGCCGTCCGTCCGCAGGCTCCACCAGCATGACGACGGCCTCCTCCATGGCTCCGGTAGGCCCCGCCAGCGTCTTCATCTCCGCCTTCCGGTCGGTGAGGGAGACCGAGACGCCGCCCTTCTCGAAACCGATGGGCGGGTGCCCGCCCTCGTTGTGGCCGAACACCAGCCGCCCCCGGTCGGTTGTGGCCGCCATCACGTTGATGCCGCGCTTGCGCATGCCGAGGACCTCGCCGACCTTGTCACCGACGGTTCTGTCGATATCGTAGTAGCAGACCCACATCGCGGAGACCTGCTCGCCCTCGGCCAGGCCGAACAGCTTGACATAGTACCCCCGGCCGCCGTCTCTTCCGATCTTGAACCACCAGTACCCGCCGATCGCGGCTATCGCGACGACCAGGACGACAATCTGGACGACTCCCATTCCACCCTCCCCGGGCGGGCGCCCCGGGCCCGCCTCGTCCGGCTCCCCGAGGAAGCCCATGATGGTATCTCGTGAGAATTGAACCGGCCCGGCAGCCGGTCAAGCCTCCCGGCCTTTCCTGCGGTACTCGTCCACGATCCGGCGGCTCGCAGTGGAAGGTATCGATCGCAAGGCCCCGGGCCGGTGCGCGGGTTGACATCGCGGGCACGCCCTGCGATAAACGCGAATGATTCGCGATATGGACGGAACCCTCGATTGCGTCGGCGCCGGGATCACGCCCGAAGCCGTCCTTCACGGCCACGGCCTGCGTGTCACCTCCCTCAGGAGGTCGGTCGTGTCCGCCTTCCTGGCAGCCCGGGGCGCTCTCTCGGCGGATGATCTGATGGCGAGGGTGGGCTTCGGCAGCCTGTCGAGCATCTACAGGGCGCTCGAAGCCATGGAGGCTGCGGGTGTGCTCGCGAGGTGCCCCGTCTCCGGCGGCGTGAGGCGGTTCTGCCTCGCACCGGGCAAAAGCACGGGCCACAATCACTTCGAGTGCCTCGGATGCGGGAGGGTGACCCACTTCGAGATGGACCTGCCCGAGGGATGCATGGACCGCGCACTGGGAAGGGGTTTCAGGGTCGCCAGCGCCTCGATCCACCTGTCCGGCACCTGCCGCGAATGCGCGCGGAGGGCGAAGGGATGAGGCGTTTCCTCGCTCCCCTGCTCCTGGCGCTGTCCGCCTGCAGGAACGCCCCGGCCCCCGGGGATGGTCTCGAGGTGGCGGTCAGCATCGCGCCGGAGGCCTATCTGGTGGAGGGAATCGCCGGCGATGCCGCCCGGGTGACCATAGTCGTCCCCCCGGGTGCGGATCCGCACTCGTACGAGCCGACACCCGCGACGATGGAGGCTGTCGCGGACGCCGACCTGTACCTCGCGATCGGCCTCCCCTTCGAGGACCAGTGGCTCCCGAGGCTCCGGGGTTCGGCCCCGGGGCTCGAGGTGGTCCGGATCGACTCCGGGATCGACCGGACGGCCGACCCCGATCCCCACGTATGGATGTCCCCGACCCTGATGAGGATCCTCGCCTCGAACACGTGCGTGGCGCTCACTGGAGCTTCCCCGGGCGACTCGGCCCTGTTCGCCCGCGGTCTCGCCGGTCTGACGGCCGGCATCGACTCGGTCGATGCAGAGGCCGGGAGGATGCTCGAGGGGATGCGGGGGGCCTCGTTCACCGCCCTTCATCCCGCATATGCCCGCTTCGCCTCCGACTACGGCCTGGTGCAGATCGCCCTCGAGGTTGAGGGCTCCGAGCCCTCGCCGGCCGAGCTTGCCTCGATCGTACAGGCGGTGCGGGCTTCCGGCTCCAGGGTCGTGATAGTATCGCCCGGCTTCTCCACCGGGGCTGCGGGAGCGCTGGAGATGGAACTCGGGATCCCCGCCGCGCCGCACGACCAGCTCTCGCGCGACTGGCCGGGATCGGTGCTGGGGCTGGCTAGGATCATCTCCGGGGCGGAGGGCGAACCGTGACGGTCCCCGTGGTGAGACTTCGCGGGGTCACTTTCGGCTACGGGCCGGGCAGGCCCGCCCTCGACGGGGTCGACTTCGAGGTGTCCGCCGGAGACTACGTGGCGGTCATCGGGCCGAACGGGGGCGGGAAGACCACGCTCCTGAAGGTGATCCTGGGGCTCAGGACGCCCTGGTCGGGCACCGTGGAGGTGTTCGGAGGCCCGCCCGCGGCGGCGAGGGGCAGGATCGGATACGTGCCGCAGTGGAGCGGCGCCAGCCTCGACTTTCCAGCGACGGCTCTCGACGTGGTGATGATGGGCCTGCCCCCGAAGACCGGCGGACGGGCGGCAAGGGCGGTCGCACTCGACAGGATGGCGGACATGGGGATAGCCGGTCTTGCCGGGATCCATGCCGGGAGCCTCTCGGGCGGCCAGCGTCAGAAGGTGTACGTCGCCAGGGCGCTCGCGGGCGACCCGGAGCTGCTGCTCCTCGACGAGCCGGCCGCGAGCGTCGATCCCGCAGGCCAGGGCGGCCTCTACGACCTCCTTGCCAGGCTCAACGAGAAGGTGACCATCGTTCTCGTAACCCACGACGTAGGTGCGGTCTCCGGTCAGGTGCGCTCGATCGCGTGCCTGAACTCGGAGATGGTCAGCCACGGCGGCACGCTGGACACGGAGGCCCTCTGGAAGGCCTACGGCTGCCCGGTGGACCTCGTCTCCCACGGGACCCCGCACAGGGTTCTCGAAGCGGGCGCCCACGGAGGCTGCGGACATGCCTGAGGCCCTGCTCAGGTTCGAGTTCCTGCAGCATGCCGTTCTGGCGATCCTGCTGGGATCGGTGGCCTGCGGCCTGATAGGCGGCCTGCTCTTCGTCAACAGGCTCTCGAGCCTCTCGGGCGGGATATCGCACGCGGTCTTCGGCGGCCTCGGCCTCTCCCTGCTCGCCGGCATACCCCCCCTGGCCGGCGCAACGGCTGCGAGCATCATCGCGGCTCTGCTGCTGGGCTTCATCTCCGCCAGGGCGAGGAGCCGGTCCGAGGCTGCGATAGCAGCGGTCTGGTCGATAGGGATGTCGCTCGGTCTGATATTCGTGTCGCTCGCCCCGGGCTACAGGGGCGACCTGATGGGCTACCTCTTCGGGAGCGTGCTCGCAGTCCCTGCGGCGGACCTCGTGCTGACGGGCGCTGTCGATGCCGCCGCCCTCGCGTTCGTCCTCCTCTTCTACAGGCGGATCCTGTGCGTGTCCTTCGACCCCGAGTACGGAGCAACCCGGGGGATCGGCGCCGGGGCTCTCTACACCGCATTCCTCTGCCTCACCGGGCTCTCCGTGGTGGTTCTGATGAGATCGGTCGGGCTTGTCATGGTGATCGCCCTGCTGACGATCCCCGCCGCCTCCGCCCGCCTGCTCACCCACAGGCTCCCGGTGATGATGGCTCTCGCCTGCTGCTTCAGCGCAGTCTCCGGACTGGTTGGCCTGTACGCCTCCTGGGAGCTCGACCTGCCAGCCGGAGCCTGCATCGTGCTCGCCAGCGCGGCGCTGTTCGGGTGCATCTCCGCCGGCCGGGCCCTTTCATCTCGTCAGAACCGCGGGAGCCTGCCGGCCGGGGCTCGTCTGTAGCATTCCGTAACCCCGGGGTACGACAGGATTGACAGCCCGCGGCGATCTTCCCCGTGCGGCGGAACGCCGCACACATCGGAAGGAGTCATGAAATGCGCGGGACAGTGCTTGCAGCGGTGATCGCGATGGCCGTTCCGTCGGTGTTCACGGGTTCCCGGGCCTTCGCACAGCCTCCATCCTCCGGGGGATGCGGAGCCGGAACCTGGGCTCCGGTGCCTGGAGGCGGCCCCGGATGCGGAGGTGCCGGCCCCGGCTCCGGTCCGGGCATGGGCGGCGTCGCGATCGAGGCGCTCATGCCCGTCCTCGGGGGGCTCGACCTCGATGACGCCCAACGCGGGAGCATCGACGCCATCCTGGAGGAGACCCGGGAGGAGATCCGCAGCCTGATGGACGAGGAGGCTCCGGTCGATCCCATGGCGGGCTTCATGGAGGTGTTCGGCTCCCCTGAAATCACGGTCGACGACCTCGAGGCGCTTGCCGAAGAAATGGCCGGGAGGCGCGAGGCTGCAAGGGAGATCGAGCTGGAAGCCATCGTGAGGATCCACGATGTGCTGACCCCCGAGCAGCTGAGCACCATCGGATCGCTGCCCGTCCACGGGGGAGGGGCGGCCCCCTGCGGGAGATCAGGCTCGCACGACCGGGGCTGAGGAACCGGAACAGGCGGACGGAGGGGCTTCCGAAGCCCCTCCCGCCGTCCAGTGGCATTTTTCCGGAACCCCGTTCATAGTATGTGCCCCGGTCGGGAGGTCCTGTCCGGTTGACCCGTCCGGATACGCTGCTGCCAAGGAGGTCTCTGGGATGACTGAACTCGACAGGGCTAGACGTGAGGCCGGACGACTCGCCGATATGAAGGGCGTGAGCTACTGCGTGATCTCGCGGGAGGAATCCGGCAAGAAGGAGTACAGGATCGCCTGCATGGAGGGATTCGGCCTCCCCAGAGGCTGGATGCTCGAGGAGGTCATCAACCCGAGGGTGGAGAGGGTGGAGATCGAGCCCCCCGAGAACATCGAGGACGACTCATTCTGACCCGGGACTTCCCCTCCGATCCCGAGATAGCCGCTGCTGCCGTTCCGCTGTCCATCAGGGAAGTCGCCCGAAGGCTCGGCCTCGCCGACGAGGATCTCGTTCTCTACGGGGACGACAAGGCCAAGGTCCGCCTCGACGCCGTGCGCAAGAGATCGAAGGGACAGGGGCGCCTGATACTCGTCTCCGCCATGACCCCGACACCCGCCGGCGAAGGCAAGACCACCACCTCGATCGGCCTGGCGCAGGGGCTGGCCAGGCTCGGCCTGAAGTCCTGCATCGCCCTGAGGGAGCCCTCGCTCGGCCCGATCTTCGGGATGAAGGGCGGGGCGACCGGGGGAGGCTACTCGCAGCTCCTGCCGGCGGAGGACATCAACCTCCACTTCACCGGCGACCTCCACGCCATCACCTCGGCGCACAACCTGCTCGCGGCGGCCATAGACAACCACATCTACTGGGGCAACCGCTCGGGCCTCGACCCGCGGACCGTGCGCTTCCACAGGGTTCTCGACATGAACGACAGGGCCCTGCGCAACATCATCATCGGGCTCGGCGGCAGGACCCAGGGCGTCCCCCGTGAATCCGGGTTCGACATCACCGCGGCCAGCGAGGTGATGGCGATCCTGGCCCTCACCGAGGGTAGGGAGGATCTCAAGGAGCGCCTCTCGAGGATCTTCGTGGGCCTCACCTACGACGGCGACCAGGTGACCGCGGGCTCCATGGGGGTGTCCGGAGCGATGGGCGTCCTGCTGAAGCACGCCATCAGGCCCAACCTCGTCCAGACCCTCGAGGGCGTGCCGGCCTTCGTCCATGCCGGACCCTTCGCAAACATCGCCCACGGATGCAATTCGATCATCGCCACCAAGATGGCTGTCGGCCTCTCGGACTGGGCCATCACCGAGGCGGGTTTCGGCTTCGACCTGGGGGCCGAGAAGTTCTTCGACATCAAGTGCAGACACGGCGGGCTCGATCCTTCCATCGTGGTCCTGGTGGCGACCTGCCGCGCCCTCAAGATGCACGGGGGCAAGAAGAAGAAGGATCTCGACCCATCCGACCCGGATGCCGTGGCGCGGGGGCTGCCCAATCTCGAGAAGCACCTCGAGAACATCGGGAAGTTCGGCCTGCCGGCGGTCGTCTGCGTGAACAGGTTCCCCTCCGACACGCCCGAGGAGCTCGAGGTGGTCACCCGCAGGTGCGGGCATCTCGGCGTCCCGGCCTCAGTCGGAGAGGGATTCCTGCGCGGCGGGGCGGGCATGACCGACCTCGCCGAGAAGGTGGTCGCATCCGCGACCGCCTCCGTTGCGCACTTCAAGCCCCTCTACGACTGGTCATGGCCCGTCGAGAAGAAGATCCAGACCGTCGCGAAGGAGATCTACGGGGCCGAGTTCGTGGACTACTCGCCCCAGGCCCGGAAGGACCTGGCGACCATACGGAAGTTCGACTACTGCTCCCTGCCGGTCTGCATCGCCAAGACGCAGAACTCCCTCTCCGACAACCCCGAGCTCCTCGGGCGGCCCAAGGACTTCGTGGTGACGGTCAGGGAGATACAGATTGCTGCCGGCGCCGGTTTCGTGATCCCCATCACGGGCGAGATCCTCAGGATGCCTGGTCTCCCGGCCGAACCCGCCGCGCTCAGGATGGACATAGACAGGATGGGTACGATCACCTGGTAGGGCAGCCTGCTACGGGATCCCCCTCCAGGGATCGGGCAGCAGGTCGCCTGGCGGGGGTTCGAGGCATGCCGCGCCCGGGCCGCTCCAGGTGAGCCCCCTGTAGCCTGCGCCGGAGTAGCTGCTTCCGGCGCGGCTGCGCCCCGACAGCCAGAAGGCCGGCCTGCCGTCCAGGGCACCCCGGACGGGCGGCTGCGGGGAATAGAGCACGGGCCTCCGCACCGCCGCGCTCCAGGCCACCAGGGGGAGCCACTCCTCGTCGGTCGCCACGACGTACCCCTCCGGGGCCTGCAGGATCGAAGCCGCCAGTTCCGCGTGCCTCAGCCTGAAGAAGTCCTGGAACATCACCCCCCGGACGGAACCGAACAACGAGAGCGCGACAGTCGCCCCGAGCATCAGCGCGCCGGCCCGCCCGGCGCAGAGGCACGTTCGCACCATGGATGCCGCGATCAGGGCGATCGGCAGCAGGAGGAACCTCGGGCCGAACTGGAACATGCCGTCGGTCGGCGACAGCAGGAGCAGTGCGGCGGCCGACCCCAGGGCCGCCTTTTCGAGCAGCCGGGGGGAGCTCCCGGTTTCGTACCGGCGGAGGAAGGGCGCGAGCACGAGCCCGGGAGCGAGCATGAAGACCGACGCCGTGCCGAGCGACTTCCGCGCGAAATAGTACAGCAGAACGAGGGCCGATGCGGCGGCGGCGATCGAAACGATAGACTTCCTCGCGAAACGCGCCGGCAGGGCCATCACGAGGAGCCATCCGACGGCTGCTGCTACGGCCGGGATGTTGGATGCCGGAACCGTCCACGAAGACAGGATCGAGAGCCTTGCAGCCAGGAATGCCCCGGCCCCCCGGAATGCCGGCAGGTTGCCCGCCACCCTGGCCGGCAGGAGGTCGGGAACCAGCATGGGCACCGCGGAAATGCAGGCGAGGGCGATCCAGCCGATCCAGGCCGCTCTGGCTCCCGGCCCCGGACCGCGCCCCGTCATGAGCGGCAGGGAAGCCCCCGCCGCGGCCGGAAGCAGTTCGGGACGCCAGGCCACCGCAAGGGCGAGCGGCAGTATCCAGAACGGGAGGGGGTCGTCCCGGTGGAGGGCCGCGATGAACATGGAAGCCCAGACAAGGGCCGGGAGCATGGCCGGGCCGTGCTCCCAGAACACGAATGCATAGGGAGCCACGCCGGAGATTGCGAAGGCGGCCATCCCCCCGGCCATGCCTCCGCCGGCCAGCACGGCCATCGGCCAGGCTGCCAGGGCCGTGCAGAGGAGTACGAACACCCTCGCGAGAGCGAGGGAGCCCGCTCCGAATGACGAAGCGGCCGCCGGGAAGCTCGCCGGGTATGACGAAACGACTCCGTCCTGCCTGACGAGAGAGAGAGGAGGAGGATACGACTCCGGCCCGGCTCCGGCTGGCATGGCTCTCGGGAGCGTAGCCCGCCCCTGCAGGCATGCCTCTGTCTGCCAGAGCCTTATCCCGTTGTCGCCCGAGAACGGAGCCTCGACCGGGATGCCGGCCCTGAGGAGGAAGGCCGCTGCCAGCAGGGCCGCGGTCGCGGCCGCAGCCGCGGCTCCTCCGGGAAGCCTCATCTACCAGGCATTCCAGTGTATTCTGGATTCATCCCATCGCTCGGGCATCGCGGGCTTTTCGCCCGGCCAGCCGAATGCCACCAGCGAGAAGGGCTCGATCCCGGACGGCAGCCCGACGAGGTTCCTGAATCCCTCGACCCGGTCCTCCCAGGGGTGGAGCGCCAGCCAGACCGCACCGAGCCCGAGCGACTCGGCCACCAGCAGGATGTTCTGCGTCGCCGCCGCACAGTCCTGTATCCACATGGAACCGTGTGACAGCGAGGTGTCGGCGCAGACGCCCATGCAGCCCGCCGCCTCGGGCACCATGGCGGCGTGCGGGTGGAATCCCGGGACGGCCTCGAGAAGCCTCCTGTCCTCGATCACCACGAACGACCACGGCTGCCTGTTGCTGGCCGAAGGGGCGTACATCGCGCCCTTGAGCATGTCGAGGACCATCTCCCTCGGTACCGGGTCCCTGCGGTACTTCCTGATGCTTCTGCGCCGCATTATCACATCGAGCATCGCGGGCCCCCCTTCGCATATCGGCCACGGGCTTTCGACCCGTATTATGAATATGTTCACTCACGGTTCATGTGTGATGCCCCTGCCCGGGCCGTGGAGCAGTTGCCGCCGGTTCGGCAGGGGTTCCGATATCCATGCCATGGGGGCGGTGATGGGCGAAAGGCGCGGGAGGGCCGGGGGTTTGGCGCTCTGGGTGCGCAGGGCCGTCGCTCTGCTGTGGAAGCTCGTCCTCACCTGCATCGGCACGGGGCTGTTCGCCCTGGCCGTGCGCGGCTTCTACAAGCCCAACTCGCTGATGTCCGGCGGCGTCACGGGGACGTCCCTCCTGATCAACCACCTCTCGGGCTTCCCCGTCGGCCTCGGGGTGCTCCTGTTCAACATCCCCATCTTCCTCCTCGGGATCCGGTACGTAGGCAGGCGGTTCGCCGCTCTCTCCGCCCTCGGCGTGGTCCTCTTCTGGCTCGTCGCCGACTTCATGCCGCTCGAACCCCTGACCCTCGATCCGATGCTCGCCGCGATCTTCGGCGGCGTGCTCGCCGGGCTGGGCACGGCTTCCGCCATAAGGGCCGGGGGGTCGCTGGGCGGGTTCGACATCCTCGCCGTCGTGGTCAACAGGAAGTTCTCGACCGGTGTGGGCGAGGTGCTGATGGTCCTGAACGGGATCCTGGTGCTCGCCGCCGGAGTCCTCGTGTCACCGGAAACGGCCATGTACACCCTGATCGCGATCTTCGCGTCGGGGCGCACCGTCGACCTCGTGCAGACCCCCCGCCCCCGAAAGGCCTTCCTCGTGATGACCCGCCACCCCGGGCGCATCCGCGAGAGGATCGTCTCGGAGATGGGGAGGGGGCTCACGGTCTGGCGGGCCGACGGAGGGTTCAACCGGGGCAACCTGACCGTGCTCCTGTGCGTAGTCACGAAAATGGAGATACGGGAGCTCTCCGAGATCGTGAAGGAGGAGGACGAGCACGCCTTCACCGTCGTACTCGAAGCCAGCGAGGTCTTCGGACGCTTCAGGCACCCCGCCGTCTTCCAGAAGTTGCAGAGGCTCCAGGCATGGAACCGCGACGAGCACTACTCACCGCCGGACTGAAGGCCGGCATCCGCCGGGTGCGGCGGGTCCACCGCGACAGGAGGATACGAGTAATGGGTTCGACCGGCCATCGGCATCCGATGCTCCTGCTCCTGATCCTTCTCCTGTCAATCGCCGGGACGACCCGCGCCGGCACCACCGGGAGCCTGTCCGGAACCGTCGAGGACTCGGACGGCAACCCCCTGGCCGGCGCCAGCGTGATCGTGGAGGGCACCGGCCTCGGCACGATGACCGACGGCGAAGGGACGTTCCACATCTATGCGCTCGATCCCGGGTACTACACCGTCACCGCCCGCATGGTCGGCATGACGGCCGTCTCGAAGGAGGGCGTCAGGATAATCACCGACCAGTCCACCGGGGCCGACTTCGTCCTGGACGTCGAGGCGGCCGGATCCACCGTGATCGAGGTGAGGGACCAGAGGAGCCTGATACTCGAGACCGTGCCCTCGACGATCTACGTCATCGACAGGGCCGAGATGGATCTGATGCCCGTCCCGGACCTGCTGGGGATCATCGACAGGCAGCCCGGCGTGGTCTCCAGCGGCGGCGTCCTCCACGTGCGCGGCGGCAGGGCGGGCGAGGTGGCCTTCCTGCTCGACGGGATCCCGGTCGTTTCCCCCGTCGACAATTCCTTCAGCTCTCTCCTCCCCGTGTCGGCGGTCGCCGAAGCATCGATAGTGACGGGAGGGGCCACCGCAGAATACGGCAATGCCATGTCGGGCGTGGTGAACATGGTCTCGCGGGAGGGCGGGGACACCTGGGAGGGGGACGTCGAGGTCCGCGGCGGCGATCTCAGGGAGTTCGGCTTCGAGTCGCCCGCCCTGAACTATTCGAGTCCATCGGAGAACGACAGCTTCAGGAAGGGCTGCTTCGACGCCGAGGTCTCGCTGGGGGGTCCCGAGCCACTTTCCAGTTATCTGCTCCCGTCGATCGGGATTGAGATACCCTGGGATCTCAGGCTTTTCGGCTCGGCCAGGCTCCTCGAGAGCGGGCGGTCCCTCGAGGACAGCAGGGGATACTGGGAGAACAACTGGCAGAATCTCGCCAGCGGGTCGCTCAAGCTGTCCGGGAAGCCCTCGGCCTCCACCAGGTTCTCGATCCTGGGCTTCTACAACTACAGGCAGTCGGGCTGGGACGAATGGGCATGGTCCCGGATGGACGAGCCGGTGTACATCGAGGGGGAGCCCTATCTCGGAGTCGATCCCGACTACTCCATCCCGGTCCGCTTCCAGGAGATCGGAGGGGCGACGGCGTCACTGACGCAGATGTTCACAGAGGACTCGTTCCTCGAGATGAGGCTGAACCAGAACCGGTTCTGCCACTGGCGCAGGATCGAGAGCCCTGACGGGGGCTGGTTCGGGGAATCGTATTCGCCGTCCGACTGGCTCACCGTGTTCTTCCCGGATCCCAGGCTCGCAGACACGCTGGGCTTCTACCACAGGGGGCTCCATCCAGAGGTATGGCTCGATTCGCGCAGCACAGTCACCAACGGCCGGATCGACTACACCGACAGGCTCTCCGATCTCGTCGAGTTCAAGGCCGGCATCGAGGGCTCCTACTACGACATCTATGACTACAGCGTGTACCTGACGGATGGAGGGGCTGCCAACGTGAGCCTCTGGAGGGCGTATCCCTCGTCGGGGGCGGCCTACGGCCAGGTGGCCCTCCGCTTCGGGGGCGGGATGGTCATGAACGTCGGGTTGAGATATGACCTGTTCATGCCCAACTGCGACAGGTTCGACCTCGCATCCAGCAGCCTTGTGGACGTCGAGGACAAGCACCTGCTCAGCCCGAGGATCGGGATATCCCACCCCGTCACCGACCGCGACGTCTTCTTCGGGACGTACGGCACCTACTTCCAGATGCCCAACATGAACGAGCTCTTCTACGGCACCGACTACAACCTGTCGAGCATCTACTCCATCGTCGGCAACCCGGACCTCGACGCAGAGAAGACATCGGCCTACGAGGCCGGTTTCAGGCACAGGATGGACGAGGAAGCCTCGATCTCCTTCTCGGCCTTCTACAAGGACATCACCGGGCTCGTGCGGACGACCGGGTACGACAGCGAAACCTACGACTACTACTTCATCTACGAGAACGACGACAGCCACGGCACGGTCTGGGGCGGCGAGGCCAAGTTCCTGGACCTGCCCGGCGGCTGGTGGTTCTGCTCCGCGGGTTACTCCTACTCCGTCGCCAGAGGCAGGTATTCCGAATCGTCCGAAGCCTGGGAGTACGGGAGCGAGGGGATCACGATCCCGTACACGAGCGACAGCTACCTCGACTGGGATCAGAGGCACTCGGCCGACGCCAGCGTCGGCTTCACGGTGCCGGAAGGCACCTGGCCCTCGATCGGCGGCTTCGACGTGTTCGGAGGGATGAGCATGATGGCCGACTGGGCTTACGGCAGCGGCTTCCCGTTCTCTCCTCCGTCCTCGGGTCCGGTGCAGACCCAGGCGAACACCGAACGCTACCCCTGGAACATGCAGACCGATCTCAGCCTGTCGAAGGCGTTCGGGATGGGTGGCACCGAGGCCGAGGTGTCCGTCACGGTCTACAACGTGTTCGACCGCAGGAACCTGATCACCATCTTCGACACCGGCCACTACCTGGAGACGGGTGAACCCGGCGGGACCATGGAGAACCCG
This sequence comes from Candidatus Fermentibacter sp., assembly GCA_030373045.1. Classification (NCBI taxonomy): domain Bacteria; kingdom Pseudomonadati; phylum Candidatus Fermentibacterota; class Candidatus Fermentibacteria; order Candidatus Fermentibacterales; family Candidatus Fermentibacteraceae; genus Candidatus Fermentibacter; species Candidatus Fermentibacter sp. The sequence goes on along the minus strand of JAUCPW010000054.1, from coordinate 48,165 downwards.
GGGGCCTGGGCCCCGGCCAGGCATGCTTTCGCAAAGGTGGAATTCTCATGGTGAACGAGACCGGCTGGTTCCGCAGCAGCACCTTCGGCCCGGCCCTCATGCCGCTGGCACTCGTGCTCGCATCCGCAGGCTGCCACGATGTCACCGAGTATTCTTCCGAGGGCCAGGTGGGCGTCGCGGTGGTCGACCGATCGGGCATGACCGTGGAAGGCGTCATCAAGGGCTTCGAGGGAGGCAGGGCGATCTGCTCGGTGGGCGGCGACAACTTCATCGTGTCGAGCAACAGGGGCAGGCTCTACTGGGGCGACGCCGAGGAATTGACGATAGAGAACATGTACACGGTCGGGCTCCCCTTCTCGAGCGGCTACGGGAGCATAGCTCCGGGGGCGAGCTCGGTGTACGTGATCGGCGGCTATGGCAAGATCCTCCAGTTCAGCCTCTACAGCAGGACGGTCATCGACGAGTTCGAGGCGGGCCCCATGCCGGCAATGCTCTGCCGGGCCTGCTTCGCGCCGTACATCTACGTAGCGGATGGACAGGAGCCGGTGGTCAGGGAGGTGTGGATGTCCGACAACACCGTGCACGCGGAACTCGAACTGCCCATCCCCACCACGAGCCTCACGACCTGCATGCCGCTCGACACTCTCGGGCTCCCCGTGGATTCCGTGCTCATAGCCGCCTCGCGGATGGAACCCCTGGTCTACTACCTGAGGCCGTTCTCCGGGATGTCGCCTCTGCCGGAGACCCTCCTTGTGCCCGTGTCCGATGCGGATGCGCTGCAGGATTCGTCCCTGTTCTACCTGGCCCACCGCGACTTCGGAGAAGGCGGGCGGGTGACGAGGCTGTCCCTGTCGGGGGGGATGGCCCCGGGATTCGAAGAGCAGGGGGTCGAACTCGAGGGAAGCGTGAACTGCATCTGCGTCGATGAGACCTTCGGTCTGCTGTACGCCGCCTGCTACGGATCAGGAGTGACGCGGATCTACGAGATCGATGCCCTGGACGACATGCAGGTGCTCAGATCCGTCGATCTGGACGGGTATGCATGGGACATGACCCTGCAGGGGACATTCGGGCAGCGGCTGCTGGTGCTTACTACCGAATAGGGATCTCCCCGGCCCACTCGAGGGCGTGCTCGAGCACCGGGTCGACTCCCGCGGCGAAGTCTGCCTCCGTAGCCTCCACGAAGACGTCCGGCGGCACCCCGGCCTGCCTGACCCATGTCGTCGAATCCGCGCGGATGATGGTGGAATCGGGCATGGAGTAGCCCCCCAGGCCCGGTAGTTCATAGGACCAGACGACGTCTGGCCGGCGCATCGTGGTGTCGCCCATGGTGGTCGCGTTGGGGATCTCCGAAACCATGCAGGCGAACTGCTCGGACACGTGCATGTTGCCTTCTCCTATCAGCACCGCCACCGGCCCGGTGAAGCTGTCCATGCTCCTCGACACGTACCGGGGATGGAGAGGGCAGAAGTCCTCGTGCCCCGGCCCGCTGCGGCTGATCGTGAAGTATCCGACCACCGCCTCCCTGTTGAAAACGCGGCAGATCTCGCCGAGCGGCGCACCAAATGTGTCGCCCTCGCTCATCCTGGCGTCGAAGATCATCTCCTCAATTTCGGGATGGCTCGCTATCACCTCATCCAGTTCGGCGTTGTTGACATAAAGGCTGAGCAGCAGGAAATAGATGGTGTTCCCGAACATGCAGTAGCCCCACGCATCCTGGTGCATCCAGACGAAGCCCTGCGGCTCGAGGTATGTCATGAGGACCACGCTGTCGCAGTTGGGCGTGACCTCGAGGGGATGGGTGGATGAATCCCCGATCGAGATCCCCGGGTCCTCCAGTTCGGCGCACATTTCGAACAGGATGTTCTCGATGTCGGCCTGGCTCATCGCCTGTTCCGCCATGGCCCCGTACTCGGCGTGCAGGGCGTCCCAGTCGGCGTCCGACAGGTGGAAGTTGACGTAGTAGCGGTCGAAGGTGCGCCACACCAGCTCGAACTCGCTCATGAGGTCGTCTTCCGAGCCGAGGTCGACCGGGTCGAAGACATCGCACGACGCCAGCAGCATGGCCGCCGCCAGCACCGTGACGATCGTCGCGCCGGTAGGCCGCATCATCAACGGATCACCGCCAGTCTCTGTGTTTCGATCCGGTCTCCCGAGGAGCACTGCAGCAGGTAGATGCCGGGCGCGTCGGGCGTGAACACGACCTCGAAACGGCCTTCCGGTGCCTCACCCGAGAAGAGCCTGCATGCAAGCCTTCCCGAGGTGTCGTACACGTTCAGCTCGAGAGGGCCGGGGATGTCTCCGGCGGCGCTCACGCGGGCCGATCCGCGGGCAGGGTTGCATTCGACCCTGAAGAGGGGAGCCGGCCCGGATCCGCCCTCTTCGATCCCCGTCCCGCCCCATCCCGCGACGAGGGCCATCATGTACCACCAGGCGCGGCCCTTCTGCGTGCAGCTCCCGGCGGTGGTGTGACCGTATTCGTCTCCGTAGAACTGGGGGTGCTCGGAGGGTATCTGATACGACCCGTATGTGTATGTGTGCTGCTCCCACTGCTGCGACGCGGGGTCGAACCACCAGCAGTCGAGGTCCTCGAAGTCGAACAGCACCTTGTCGTTGGCGGTGCAGTAGTCGCGTATCTGCTGGTTGCGGAGCCACCTGTTGTAGCCGGACGAGCCGGTGGACTGGGCGTTCCCCGTCATGTAGACGAACGTGACGCTGGGGTACTCGCCCTCCAGGAGGGACATCGCATCCAGATAGGCCTGCACCTGATCCTCGGAGTAGCTGTCGCACTGGGTGCACCAGCTCCACATCGAGGTGGAGATCGTCGGGTTGGCGTCGAGCACCGCCCTGGTCATGTCGAGCCCGTCCTCGGTCTCCCAGTACAGGTCCGGGGTGATGTAGCCCTGGCCGATCTGGCCGTCGAAAACGCAGTAGGCGCCCGGAGTAGACGGAAGGTAGCAGTTTCCGATCGAAACGTCGTAGTAGGAGTTCCATTCCTCCACGAACTGCATCCCGTACGTGAGCTGCGATCCGTGGGAGGTGTGGGCGTAGTGGGAGTCCATCGCCCTGACTGCGTCGATCCAGGACAGGGGGACATCCTCCAGGTCCGTGCAGGAGTGGTCGACGATGGTCTGCGCCATGGCCGCGCCCGCGGCGAGCGCGAGCGACAGCGAGATCAGCAGGAGAACCTTCATCTCCGGTCCTTCCGATAGGGATCGGCATCCGGCTGCATCCACCCGGACCGTGCATCGGGCAATTTATGCAGTATCCGGTAAAAGCGCCAATCTGCCGGCGGGTCGGAGGGGGGCCCGGCGAAACGGAGGAGGGGCCCCGGCGTAGCCGGGACCCCTCGGATGCAGGATCGCCCTACTCGGGGAGCTTCTTGAGGCAGAGGAACCAGTCGAGGCACTCGTAGTCGGTGCCCGCGCCGTTCACCCTCTCGTCCGCCTTGTCCGTGGTCGGAGGGGGCGGGATGATCACCTTGTCCCCCGGGCGCCAGTCGGCCGGGGTGGCGACCTTGTACTTGTCGGAGGTCTGCATCGCGATCAGCAGCCTCTTCAGCTCGTCGAAGTTGCGGCCGTTGGAGAGCGGGTAGTAGATCAGGGCGCGGACCTTCGCCTCGGGATCGATGTAGAACACGGCCCTGACGGCCTGGGTGTCGCTGGCGGACGGCTGCACCATGCCGTACTTGTAAGCGACTTCCATCGAGAGGTCGGCTATGACGGGGAACTTCACATCCATCCCCTTCATCCCGTTCCATTCGAGCTTCTCGCGGATCGTGCGCAGCCAGGCGATATGGCTGAAATGGCTGTCGATGGAGAGGCCCAGCAGCTCGCAGTCGAGGGCCCTGAACTCGTCCTGCATCCTCGCGAAGCTCATGAACTCGGTGGTGCACACCGGCGTGAAGTCCGCGGGATGGCTGAAAAGGATGACCCACTTGCCCTTGTAGTCCTCGGGGAAGTTGACGACGCCCTTCGTGGTGACGGCCCTGAAGGCCGGGGCGGGATCGCCGATCAGGGGTATGCTGGCCTCCTCTTCGCAGCAGCACTCGTCCATGTGGTCATCGCACATCAGGTCATCCTCCTTGTCGGTTTCGGTCATGAAGTGTCACTTACCCTTTCTTCCAGGTTCATCCCCGCAAGGCGCTCCACCTCGCCCGGCCCGGGCCCGGGGCGGGTTCAGGTAACGCCGCTTTCAACGCAGCAGGATAGGCACAGCCCCCTCACGTCGAGGCGGGCGCCCCAGACCCTGCCGAGCTTCCATGCCTCGTCCGGGACCTTCAGGCTGTCGAGCTCTTCGCTCTCGAAGTCGAAAGTGCCTCCGCATCGAGCGCAGGTGAAGTGGTGATGCCTCACGAGATCGGCATCGAACCTCGCCTTCTCGCCCGACTTGTTGACCGTGCTTATGAGGCCCAGCTCGGACAGTTTCCAGAGCGTCCGGTAGACGGTGTCCAGAGAGACGGTGGGCAGGCGCCTTCGCACGCATTCATGCACTTCGGCCGCGGAAGGGTGGGAGCGTGAATCCGCCACTGCCCTGTAGACTTCGATGCGCTGCTGGGTAACCCTGCAACCCGCTGTGCCCAGCACTTCTCTGAGCCTGTCCATCAACGGATCGCGCCTTGCCATCCCCGCTCTCCCGATAGTGTACTTTATGATAATAATTCCTGATAAGGCGTATGTCAACTTTTCAACGTTGCTTCCACGTGTGGTGGAAAGAATCCCTCGAAGAAGCGTCAAAATCTCGACAGACCTGGAATCCGGGCTGTTGTGGACGAAAAAGCTGTCCCAGGTGCAGCATTATGTTGTGGGATAGGTGGAAGCCCTGGAGAAATATGCCGGAACCCCATGCTGCGCCGTGACTTATCGGTTGCACGCCACTGGAGACCCTGTCTATATTTTCCCCGATCCGGTCACTCCTGTCAAGAGATTCGGCATGGATGCCGGTCTTCTGTGCCGGAGCTGATGGGTCTGGTAGTTCCACAGACGGCACACCCCCTCGGAAAGGACAGGTATGACGGAGGAAACCACCAGGAAGGCGATGTTCCGGTGGCTTACGGGTTCCGTGATGACCTCCATCAAGCTGCTAGGCAGCAGGCAGATGAAGGTGTTCACCCGGGGCATGAGCATGGTCTTCGTGAACATGCTCAACCGGGAGGCCGGAGAGCCCCTCAGGGACGGCATGGATGTCCATGGCACCCTCGAAGGCTTCAAGAAGCTCGAGGTCAGCATGGATCAGGCCGTCGACGGCGAGGTGTCCATCACCGACAAGGGCGAGACCATCGAAGTCGTCGTCAAGACATGCTCCTATGCCGGCCTCTGCCAGGACCTCCTGCCCGCCCTGACGGGCACCGGCGAGTTCAGCGAGTCCACGATACCCTGCATGCGCTGCAGCAACTACTCCGCTGCGCTTGGTCTCTTCAACAAGACGAAGTGGCCCTACAGGCTTTCACAGTATGCACCGGGAGCCAGGTGCACGGGCGTCCTGAAGAAGCTCTAACCGGACTCTGGAGGCGGAATTGGCCTACGACAGCATAGTCAACCGCTACCTCGGGACGCTCGGTTTCGACGCCGACAGGTCCAGGCTCGCCATAGGCGGAGTCGAGGTGGCTTTCCACTGCGACAAGTTCAACACGAGGATCCTCAAGAACATCGAAGACGTCATGGGCTACGAGGACGGCGGCAGGCTCCTGCGCGAATGGGCCGAGAAGACGACCCACGAGTCCCTGGCGAAGTTCTTCAAGGGCGACTCCGAGTTCGCGGCACTCGCCCCCCGCGGGAGGGTCGAGGCCATCCTCGAGCTCTTCAAGGTGCTCGCCTACGGAGCGGTTTCGATCAAGAGCTTCGGAGACGACGGCGCCGTCTTCAGCTCCCCGTACTCCTACCTCGCCGAAGGCTGGCTGGAGAACAAGAAGGCCTGGGGCTGGACCCTCCGCCAGGGCCCTGCGTGCCACGACATGTGCGGCCATCTGGCCGCCGCGATGTGCATCGCCTTCGGCAAGCCCATCGGAGCCTTCACCGCCGTCGAGACTTCATGCCGCACGATGGACGCACCCGAGTGCGTCTTCGAGATCAAGGGGGCCTAGCCATGGCTGTAAACGCAGAAGTCATAAGGGACGGCGTTCTCGGCATGGGGCTCAGGGGCAACCCCGAGACCGGCCTCCTCCGGGGATTCGGCGTCATCCTCGCGATCAACACCGTCGACTATCTGATCGAGCGCGAGATTGCCTTCCTCAAGGCCTTCCCGACCGCCGAGCCCATGGCCGAGAAGGCCCTCGTCGATGCAGCGCAGTGGTGCGCCAACGCCACCTTCGGCGGCATGATGAAGTCCGCCGAGTGGGCCGGCCTCATAGCCCCGATGGTCAAGACGAAGGTCGACAGCCTCGAGGCTCTCCACGCGGTGCAGAACGTTCTCGGCTGGGGGAAGATCGTCGGCTACGAGCTCGACGAGGCGGCCAAGACCTACACCCTCAGGGTGAAGCACTCCTACTACTGCAAGAACTACATCGACAACCACGGCATCTCCACGAAGCCCAGGTGCTACATGTGGCAGGGTGTCGCCGCGGGCAACATGGATCTCGTCTTCGGCAGCAAGGTCAACGACTTCGAAGCGGTCGAGACCCTGTGCGAGGCCAAGGGCGACGACATCTGCGAGTTCAGGGTGAGGCAGAAGCGCGCCCTGTTCGATCTCCTGTAGCGTATCGAGGGGCGCCCGGCCGCCGGGCGCCCCCTTCCCCCTCGAAGGCACGCGGGAGGCGGGCATGATCAGGAGTCCCTTCGCTCCCTTCTTCCCTTCCCTCCCGGATTCGGGGTCCTATCTCGACAGCGCGGCCAAGACCCTCACCTGCTCGGCCGCCCTCGAGGCCCAGCAGAGCTTCTACCGCGAGTTCGACTGCAACATCGAGCGCGGCATCTATGCCAGGTCCGCGATGGCCTCCGACATGGTCGAGGGGGCGAGGACCGAAGTAGCCGTGCTCCTGGCCTCCTCTCCCGAACGCATCTCGTTCGCTCCCTCCACCACCCACGCCCTGAACTCGATCGCCCTCGGCCTGCCGTGGCGGGCCGGCATGAAGGTGGTCACCACCGTCCTCGAACACCACTCGAACTTCCTGCCCTGGCTCGCCCTGAGGAGGCGCGGTGTGGAGGTAGCGGTGCTCCGGGCGTCACCCGACGGCTTCCTCGATCCGGACGACATGCGGAAGGCCTGCGACGGCGCCTTCCTGGCGGCCTTCACGCACGCATCGAACGTGACGGGCTCCGTCCAGGACCTGGGCGCACTCGCTGCAGCGGCATCCTCCGGAGGGGCGTTCGTCGTCGTCGACGGGGCGCAGGCCCTCTCGCACTCCGAGGTCGACATCAGCGGTCTCTGCGTCGACGCCTATGCCTTCTCGGGGCACAAGTGCTTCGGCCCCACGGGCACCGGAGCCTTGTTCATCTCGCCGGAACTGCGCGAGGCGCTCGACCCGGCGATCCTGGGCGGAGGCTCCGCGTCCGACTCATCCCCCGAGGGATTCGAGGCAGTGAAGGATCCGCCCCACAGCGCTCTCGAACCGGGAACCCAGAACATCGCCGGCATCCTGGGGCTGGGAGCCGCCGCGGCATTCCGGCTCGGGATGGACCATGACCTCCGCCGGCGCCATGCGGACGAGATCACCGCGCGCTGCCTCGAAGGCCTCCGCGGGATCGAGGGGCTCGAGCTCCACGGGCCCAGCGGCATGCGGTCGCGCCTTCCCGTCTTTTCGTTCTCGGTCGAGGGGCTGTCTCCGCACATGCTTGCGATGAGGCTGGATCATGAGTACGGGCTGATGACCAGATCGGGCAACCACTGCGCCCCGACGCTCTGGCGGACCCTGTTCGGCAGGAGCCGGGGCGGGGTCAGGGCGTCATTCCACGACTACAGCTGCATGGCGGACGTCGACCTGCTGATCGCCGCCATGGGAAGGATAGCATCGGATGCCCGGAAATGACCGCATTCTGGATATGGGGGGAGGGCCCGCGGCCTTCGTGGTCCTCACGCTCTGTTCCTACGGAGACAGGGGGGACTACCAGGTGCTTCCGAGGCAGGCGGTATCCCTCGACCTGCATGCCATCCTCGACCGCCTGAAGGCGGCCGGGAGAAGGGCCGCCCTCGACGCCGGGACCAGGCTCCTTGCCGAGATAGGCGAATGCCGCCTGATGCTGTACTCCGAAGGCCGTGCGGTCATGGAGAGCGTCGTACCCGACACATCCGATGCCGCCTGGGAGATCTACTCCTGCATGCTGGCGCCCTGCGCCGATCCTTGACGCGCATGCCCCCGGAACCCTCGTCTACCGCATGTAGACGAGCCGGACGGACTGCGAGCCTCCCGAAGCGGTCCTCAGGCGGGCGAAGTAGACGCCTGCCGCAGCCTGCGAGCCGTCGGAGAGGGCCCCCGTCCAGGTGACCATGTGCGTCCCGGCATCCAGATTCCCGAGGTCGACCGACGCCACGATGCGTCCCGACATGTCGAAGAAGTCGATCGATGCGGAGGACTCGACGGCAGTGCCTACCGAGAGGTGCACCTGACCGAAGGATGGATTGCTCTCGATCCCGATGGTTGCGGTATCGATGCAGCCCCCGGGGATGCCCGTCGCAAGGCCGTACCAGAAGAACGCCCCGTTGCCCCCGAATGCACCCATGTCGTTCCTGACCGTCCCCATGGCCGGCCAGAGAGCAAATCCCGGCTCCGCCGGATCCTCGGGGTCGTAGTAGGCTGGTGCAGGATCACCGGCGTCTATGCAGGGAGAACCCGTTGCGAGATGGTAGGGGCAGTACGAACTGGCCCAGAACATCGGATCCGACTCGATGTTCCCCGCGCCCATGGACACAGGGCCGGAAGTGCCGCCGGGCTGGATGTCGCTGTACAGGACCGTCACCGGGACGCTGCCTGCGTTGACCAGGCTGGGGTACGTCTCCCACAGGATGCAGTTGCGGACCTCGACCTCGGAGTCGTCGCAGTAGATGCTCATCCCGTTTCCGACGAGCTGGCCCGAGAACGTGCAGTTGACGAATCCGGCCACGCTTTCTGTCACGTAGACGGCGCTGCCGTAACCGCTGTATCCGGCCCTGTTCTGCCAGAAGCAGCAGTTCGTGAACTCCAGACCCGACCCTGACGCGAAAACCGCGCCTCCATAGGGGGTCGCAAGGCCGTTCTTGCGGTCATCGATCCTGTTGCTCCTGAAGAAGCAGTTCTCCACATCCACCGAGATGCAGTCCTCTGCGCGGAAGGCGGCGCCTCCGGTCCAGTTGGCATCGACGATCTCGTTGTTCTCGAAGAGACAGCCGCTTATCGCGACCGAGGGGCATGAGTGGAAGTCCGTGGTCGCGGTCATTCCAACGTACCGGTCGGAGAAGGAGCATTCTTCGATCGACATGGATGTCGAGAGCGCTCTCAGGCTCCAGTTGGTCGTGAAAGTGAGACCTTCGAGATAGACGGTCTGGCCGGGCGAACAGACATAGAGCGCCGGCCCGGTGTCCCCCTCGGACTGGAGCGAGGTCGAGAGACAGCCCTCCTCGCCGATGAAGTGGAGGCTCTTCCCCGAAAGGGTGTCGCTTGCTGTGTACGCTCCGGGGGCGATCATCACCGAATCCCCCGGAGAGGCGGCGTCGATGGCGCCCTGGATGGTGGGATATACCTCCGGAACGTGCAGTTGTGAGGCGAAGCAGGCGAGGGGAGGCAGCAGGAAGATCAGCGCAGTCTTCATGGCTCTTCCTCCGTTCGTGCCGTAAATACCACCACGACTCCACGACTCGCATTCCGCGGCTCTCCGGTCGAAGCGCGCCGATCCGTCGTCTGAACTATATCATGTTCAATCAGGGGATCAGAAGTCGAACTCCTCCACGCTCCCGTCCTTCATGTGCCAGATGAAGCCCTTCGCCCCCGAGAGCCGGAATATGGAGAGGGCATCCCAGCCGTACTTCTCGACGACGGGCTTCAGGAAGGCGAACGGCCCCTCGACGATGCTCCGCTTCAGGGGCTCGTCGGCGAGCTTCTGCATGCGGCCGCGCAATCTCATCTGCATGCCTTCCTTCATCCCCCAGTAGCAGAGTTCGGTTGCGGGGTTCGCAGTGAGCTGGAGGCATACCTGCTTGTTCGATCCGGTGCAGAAGGTCAGCCCGTTGTCGTCTATGACCGGGGTCTCCATCGCACGGACCCTGGGCTCGCCGTTCTCGATCGTGGCCATGTAGCTGGTCGGATTCCTCCGGATGAATTCCAGCGCTTCGCTCCTCGTCATGGATACTTCCTCCCGTTATGCCCGGTGACCGTCGTCTCCGCGGCATCGGATGTCGGTTGAACGCCCGGGTTTGTTGCCCTAGCGGATCACTACAACCTGGGCCGACGCCGTCTCTCCCGTCCCGGTCTCCATCCTCAGGATGTAGACCCCCGGTGTCCCGATCACGAAGACGCCTTCGGAGAGGGTCGATTCCCCCACCAGCCGGCCGTCGATCGAGAAGATCGAAACCGTAGCGGGCGCCTGCAGCCCTTCGACGCGGTACTCGACTGTTCCTGTCGAGGGGTTCGGGCCGGCGACGAGCGCGACCGGCATGCCGGTTCCGCCTCCGCCGATGCCGGTGCCGAACAGGTCGCTCATCTTCACCATGTGGGAGTTCAGGACCTCGTCATCCACGGGGCTCTGGACGAACGTGGTGAGGTAGAGCTGGTCCCAGTCCCATTCCGGCGGGATCTCGTAGATGATCTGGATATCCTGGGACTCCGGAGCCGTGCCGAACGAGACCGGCATCCCGGTGGTCGAGCAGAGGTTCGCGCGCAGGCCGAAGTTGTAGTCGATCCCCTGGGAGGCGTAGGTGCCCGTGCCCGGCACGCCCGATTCGGTGAGCATGGCGTTCAGGACCGCATCGGTGTCGAGGCCGATGTCCGTCGCCAGGCCGATCGTAAGGGTGCCGCTCTCGGAGGTCGAACCGGAATCGGCCGAGACGTCTATCGAGAGGTAGCACGGGACGGCCATCCTGGTGTCGAAGTAGCCGTCCATGGTCGAGAGGGGCCAGCAGTCGTACAGGCCGTCCATCATCACCGTCGGGAAGGCGGAGATGCCGTAGTAGGAGAGCCGTGCCTGGTTGTCGGCCGGGCTGGAGGCATAGAACGGGTCGGTGGCGCTTCCGTAGTGGACCACGAAGAGGGACGCATCGCCGGGATGCTCTGCGAGGAACTGCTCGACAGTGACCGCACTGCCGGGGCAGGTGCCTCAACCGTCCCAGGTGAACTCCTCGAGGAGCACGCATCTGTCGGCGGCGGATGCGACCGATGCAAACAACGCCAGCAGCGACACGAAGACGATTCTCATTCCGGACCTCCCGTGAAACCGGAACCGGGCCTGCTGTTCGAAGCAACAATACATCTATCCCGATGGATGGCCACATTCGCGAATGATGCCGGCAGGCAGGGCACCACGGGACGGCGGATGGCTCCCGCCATGCATCTGAGGCTCCTAGAACCCCAGCACCGAGTCGACGCCGGGCAGGTCGAAGAACTGCGATGCTGCGAAGACCGCGTAGAACAGCAGCAGCCCCACAGCCTCCAGCCGGGTTATCCTGAGGTTGCTGGTGACGAAGAGCTGTATGACCACGGTCGCCAGCACGAGGAAGGGCATCGCGAACGAGAGCATCGAGGAGGAGACTGCTATCGGCGAGATGAGGCAGCATATGCCGAGTACGACCATCTGCGTGAAGATGTTGGAGGCATAGACCTCGCCTATCGTCACGTCGGCCTTGCGCTTGAGCGTGGCGGACAGGCTGATGGCAAGCTCGGGCAGGCTAGTGCCGAACGCGAACAGCACGACGCCCATAGCAAGGGCGGATATCCCCGCCGCCTCCGCGAGCCTCGTCCCGGAATCGAGTGCGAGCTTCGAACTGCCGATCACGCCGGCTATCCCGACGAGGATGAGCACGAGCGGGAGATAGACCGCCCTGAACCTGGAGATGCCCTGGATCCTCGGTTCGGCTCCCTCGCGCGCGGTCCGGAGGACGCTGATGATGTAGGGAACGTACAGAATAATCAGGATGCATCCGTCGGAGCGGCTCAGGAGGCCGTCCATCGACAGGATGAGCACGAGGGCGGAGGAGAGGATCATCCAGCTCGACTCCCTCTCCTGCACCTCCCTGTGGATGTCGATGGGATGGAAGAGGGCGCAGACCGCCGTCACGAAGGTGAGCGTCACGAAGTTCGAGCCTATGACGTTGCCCACGGAGATGTCGGAGGCGCCGCGGGCGATCGCGAAGGCCGAGACGGTCAGCTCGGGGAGGCTCGACAGCACGCTGACCCCGAGGACGGTCACGACCAGTTCCTTGACACCGAGGAACCGCGCGAGGGGCGTGATGTTGCGGATGATCACCTCGCTGCTCCCCCACAGGAGCAGCAGCCCCAGCACGAACAGCGCTGCGTCCATCAGTCCCCCCGGCCGGTGCCTGGTTTCAGATTGTTCAGATTGGCTGGCAATTCAATATGGATCAACCAGTTGACCTGTTCTACGATTTGGACCAGATGCCGATCAGGCAGCCGCAGCAATCCCTGAAGCGGGCCAGGAAACCCATCCCTCCGCCGATCCCGGTCTTCCGGGTCGCGATCTCGCCGCCGAGGGAGACGACCTGCGCCAGGATCGCCTCGATGTCCTCGACCTCGAAGTAGATCTCGACGCAGGGATCCGGCATCCGCTCGACCAGGGAGAAGCCGCCGCCGGAACCGTCGGGATACTCGAACAGGGCGTAGTCTGGCGACCACTGCTGCATCCGCCATCCGAAGAGAGCGGAGTAGAAGGCCTTGGACTTCTCGAGGTCCGTGGACTGGATGTCCATGTGCACGAGCTTGTTCACGGCAGCGCCCCCTCCGGGTTGGACCATTTCGGACCCCTCATTCTACGATCCGGCGGCTTCCGCGCAAGCCCCGCCTTGCGCCGGAATACGGGCAGATGTATCAATGTCGCTGTATTCCTTCACAGGAGGCGGCGCACGAAACTCGATTCCCTCTCTGGTTCCTTCGGCCCGGGCCCTGCACAGCCATCCGCGGATCCGCGGAACGGAGGCGACGGCCCGGCCGGCTGACCCCGGAGGGGGGGCGGTCATGTCCGGATCGAGATGGTGCCTGTGTGCGTCGGTTCTGGTTTCCTGCCTCATAGCCGTGCTGTCCTGTGGTGGAGATCCGTCCGGTCCGGATGAGATCACGCCCGACAGCGCCTGGATGGCGGTCGAGCGCCTGAGGACGGCATATGAGGAGATGGACGTCGACCTCTTCCGCGACTGCCTCGATGGCGATTTCGAGTACCAATACTACGACTTCGAGATCTCAGAGTGGCTCCACTGGGGCCTCGAGTACGAGGAGCTCTGCCACGATTCACTCCTCTGCGTCGATCATGTCGATCACATCGAGCTGATATTCGCAGGTAATACCGACCTGCCATGGTCGGGTGCCGCTGGCGATACTACCATCCGTGAGCTGACCAGGACATTCGATCTGAACGTCTACACCGGTCCCGGTATGGGATACCACGCCCAGGGGACGGTGGTGTTCGTATGCAGGCCCGACTCCACCGGTTTCTACAGGATCTGGCAATGGACGGACGAGTCCGATTTCGAGAATGCCCTCGAATCGGTGACATGGCCGGACCTGAAGCGGGCGTTTCTGTAATTTGCGGGTGGCGAGGGGATTCCGGCCGGTCGGCCTCGAGGGGCTGGCTGCACGCTCCCCGAGGTCTTCTGGGGCATGACAGGTCGACTGACTTCCAGCCAGGCGCCAAGGTCCGGTGGAATGCGGGCTGGTGATTTCCTGTAGAAGCATCAGGACATCTTTCGGAGGTGCCTCCATGTTGAGCTGTCTCGTACTGTCGGCCGCGGTCTGCGCCGTCACAGGCGCCACGGACCCTGAGCCAGCAGTCGTCCATGAGTGGGGAGTCGTAAGGTATGCCGAGGGAACCGTGCTCGCCACGGGATCTCCCGGCTGGTCGCAGTACGGTTCGGTCTGCGTCGACGCCCCCGTCATCATGTTCCACGGAGCGCCCTTCACCGGCGACGTGACGGTCTGTTCGACGGGCCGGATCACCAGCATCTATCCAGAACCCGACGTCTCCGGCGGGCCGATGCTGGGCCTGGACGGCGCCGGGCTGGGATCGATGGCGAGATGGGAGGGCCTGTCCGTCTCCCCGTCCTCCCCGGACGACTCCAGTGACGACATCCCTGTAGACCGTGACAGGGCAGCCGCGCTCGACTTCTACTGGGCGATGGACGGCTGGAGGCTCCCCGGCTCCTCGACCGTGTTTCGCGCGGGCGATTCCTTCTCGGACAGCTTCCTCTACTACGAGGTCGATCTCTCGGGTCAGGGATTCCCGGTTCCGCTGGAATCCCTGCGCCCCGAGGGCACACCCCGGGAGGAGCTGGCGGAAGAGATGCTCCTGTTCGTCAGGGATGAATACGGGACTGTCGTGCTGTCGCATGGCGGGACCGATGGGATCGTTGCCGAGGATGAGACCATCCTCGCGCCGACGGACAGCCGCGGCAGCGGAGATGCCATCGAAACGGTAGCACGATGGGCCGGCGACCACCTGACGGACGAGGAGATCCGTTCCATGTGGATCACCTGGGAGCCCTACATCCTGTACGGCGACTGGCAGGGAAGCACCCTGGCGGTCTTCCCCATCCCGGACCCGCTCGTGGAGAGGATCAGCATGATCATCGTCGCACCCGACGGTGATGTGCCTGTAACCGTCAGCCGGTTCTTCCTCGGGGTCATGCCCATGCCGGCGGCCGACTGACGCGGGCTGGTACGACCGGCAGCCTTCCTCCGGCGAGGAGCGCCGCTAGTTCCCGAACCCGCTCTTCAGCGCCCCCCAGGTGGTGCTCTCCAGGTCGCCCAGGATCGGCATGAACAGCTCGCTCACGTAATACTGGCCGTTCATCCCGGTGTAGCTCCAGAAGAAGGTGTTCCTCTCGGGCGCGAATGCCAGCCCCAGCGACTGCTGCACCTCCACGGGGCACGGTTCCTGCCCGTAGAGATAGTAGGTCGAGCCGCTGCGCCAGTAGAAGAAGAACTCGTGCTGATCCGAAGAGGTCACGACCATGGCGAACGGCTGGTCGTGGCCGCCGTCCGTGGCGACCCAGTGGGCGGCGATCCCGCTGATCGTGCCCCAGATCCCATCGAGGGCGCTGTACTCGGAGCCGGATCCGTCGCTGTCGAACGAGAACGATCCCCTGTCTGCGGCCCAGGAGTAGCCTTCCACTATGGTCGTCCAGTTGCCGGGATCGTTGGACATCCCGCGCCCGCCCAGCGCCGCGGGGTTCGGGAACGAATCCCACGCTCCAGCCCCCGGGTTGCGGTAGATGTAGGGAGACGTGTCGCAGTCGATGTAGAATCCGTCCCCCAGAAGGGCCAGGCCCACGCCCGACCTGTAGGCCGTCGGGATGGCGAGCTCGCCTATGTACGACCCGTCGTCCGGGTCGAACCTGATGATCTTGCCGTCAAGGTTGCTCCTGAACACGTAGATGTCGCCCTGCACCGACATGCCGAGGATCTGCTGCGCGTACGGCGCCTGCCAGGTATTGAGGATGGTGATCGGGATCTCGCCCGAGGCCGACGCCGTCCCGGCGGATACCGCAGCCAAGGATACGATGCCGAAAACCAATAGTCTCATGCCGCCCCCTCCCTGCAGAACCCTGCCCTTTGTGCCCTCGTATACGATAAAGGCGGCCGGACCCCTTAGCAAGACGGACGGGTCTTCGATCCGGAAGCCATGTTTACACAGGAGAGCCTGGGTGCTAGTATCGGTCAGGCGGGCTTCGGAGGGGATTGTATGATCAAGTCGGGAGCACTTGCGATGCTCGTCCTGTCCGTCGCCGGGGCCGGGACCGGGCGCTTCTCGGACTTCGCATGGTTCTTCGACTCGCTTCCCACTAACGGCTTCTTTTGCGACGGCTTCGTCTCCGACGGGCCCTTCAGGGCGAACTGCCCTGTCTCCATCTGGAGCGACAGCCCGGGCCGCGACGGCGACCCGTGGTTCTACTCGCTCACGCTCGCATCCCCCTTCTACTACTGCAGCCCGGGAGGGGGGACGAACCCTCAGACTTCGCCGCAATGCGGTGATCTCTGGATAGAGCCCTACGAGCAGATGTCCCAGGGGGCTCCGTGGTTCGTTCTCGATGCGGAGCCGCTGGATTTCGGAATTGACTGCGTGAACTGGCAGGAGATGCGCTCCGCGGCCATTACCGGCGGCATCTTCCTCACTTCGTCATCCGCGCCGAACGGCACCCGTATCCTCGTGGGCGGGGATTTCGTACTCGTGAGGAAATCCCAGGCGAGTCCGGTCCAGGAGTTCGACCTGACCGGGCTGGGCGAGCCCGTGATCTGGATCGAGAACGAGGGAACGGACAGGGTCTATTTCAAGTCATGCCCCGGCGACAGCCTTACGGTGCCCCTCTCCATCGGCATGTACGGCAGCATCTACACGATGGGCCCCCTCCGGGCGTCACAGGGGGCTGAAGGGGGCGTGCTCGGGCTCATGTCGCTGCAAGGCGACTTCGTGATCGCCCTCGATCCCGATCTCGTAGGCTCGTCCGACTGGGCCGACCCGGTCTGGCGGATCGAGACGGAGGACGACTTCGAGTTCGATGCGAGCGTCATCTGCCTCGGCGGGGAGCTCCTGGCCGAGCACTGCGGGTATCCGGATCCTCCGGCCGACCTCGTCATCGCGGGATCGATGCAGCTCGAAAGCGAGGGCATAACCTCGATCTTCACCGCCGGGTGGAATGTCTCGGTCGAGTACGACTGGCGGCTGGCAGACACGGCACCTCCCTGCTATCCCGAGTATTCGGAGACCGGGATCGGGGGCTGGGAGGAAGGCATTTCCGGGTATGCGGCCCTGTCGGCCAGGCCCGATCCGTTCTCCTCTTCTCTCGAAGTCAGGCTCGATGGATCGGAGGGGCCGGTGCGGCTCTGCGTCTTCGACATGTCGGGGAGGCTCCTGATCGATACGGTCTCGGGCGACGGGCTCTTCGACATCGACGGGGAGGGCCTGCCTGCCGGGGTGCTGCTGCTACGCGCCTCTTCATCGGCAGGGACGGCGACCGCGAGAGTCGTGCGGATCGGGTGAAGGGAAGCCTGAAGGCTGACAAACGGAGGTCCGGTATGAAAACGATGACGAGGATGCCGGTCTGCTGCCTGGCTGCGCTCCTCCTGACCTCGGAGGCCTTCCCCTACGGCTTTTTCGACAACTACGGCCAGGTCGCCGGAACGGTCCTGCCGCCACCCGCCGCCTGGGCCATGGCGCACTGCGGGACGAGAGCCCTCGCCGGAGGCGGCTCCTTCGGGATCTTCTCGAACCCGGCCGACCTGCCGGCCGGGGACGCGTTCGTCCTGGCGGCGTCCGGTTCGCTGGCGACATGGACCACATCCACGCAGTTCGACGGATTCATCACTTCGGACAGGACAGTCACCGACAGGTCGGCGGGCCCCGCAGCCCTGTCGTTGTCGGGAAACGCAGGGGCCCTGTCCTTCGGCGCCGGCGTGGCCAGGATCTCTGATTTCGAGTACTACGGCCATGTCGATGTTCAGGATACCACGATCACGGGGGTTTACTTCGTAGAGGGAGTGGAAAGGCTGGACAGCGACGGCGACCTCTGGGAGGCCGTCGCCGGAGTCGCGGGCGATCCCGCAGCCGGGATCAGGGTCGGCGCCTCCTTCGGGCTGAGGTTCGGAGACGGATCGTCGGTGGCGACGTTCTTCCCCGTCGAGGCGCTGCCTCCTCAGATCGAGGAGGCGGAGTGGAGCGAGAGCGCATTCTGCTCGCACGCAGGCATCCAGGCGAGGAAGGGGTCGGTACTGCTTGCAGCGAGCATGGACTCCGGCTCCGGCAGGTATCCCTGGCGCTTCAACTCGGGTGCGCAGGTCGAGATGGACATCATGGGAGGATCGATCCTCGGAGCCGAGTTCGGGATGTCGCGCCTCGACGGGAGATCCAGCACCGGGGCCGAGTTCTTCCTGGAGACCGCGAGCATCTATTCCGAGGCCGGAAGGACCGTCTATTCGGTCGGGATGATGAGGCCGGGAGACTACGCGAGGGCCGGCCTGTGCGGCTCCTTCGGCCAGAGGCTGCACATGGGGCGCACGGTGCTGGACATGTGTGTGTTGTGGACGAGCCGGATACTCAACGGGTCGAGGCTTCCGATACTGTTCATCACCGAGGACTCGTCGAACGCGACGTACCTCTGTCTGGCCCTGTCGACGGGGCTGTAGGCCGGTCACCGCTCCTCGATTCACGGTCCGCCCCCGGAGCTGGGATCTCCCCGAAGCAGACCACCACCTCGACGTCATCGAAGCCCCTCGATCCGAGCACGGCGAGTGCCGCCTCCGTCAGGTCGGCCGCGGCCCTGCCCTCGGCCTCGGCGATGAGCCCGTCCTCCATGGCGAGACCCTGCGCTTCGGTTCTCGCGTTCTGTTCCATGACCGCGTCATAGGCCGCCATGATCTCCGCCCGCTCCTCGGCGGGTATCAGGATGGCCCCCGGTCCGTCCGTATCGGGCTCCGGCCTGTAGGATGAGTCGTAGAGGATCACGGGAGGCTGGAGGGCGGCGTGCGGCAGGGTCAGTGTGACCGTGCAGGACGAGTCCGTCTCCGCGTACGAGATGAAGCCCTCGTCGAATGCGTCGCAGGCTATCTCGGCTCGGACCCTCACCTCGTATCTGCGCAGGATCTCGATGTCGGACCAGAGGGGGGCCTCGATCGTCTCCCTCTCCTCGACGTCATAGGTGCGCTCGAGGGAGACGTAGTCGGGAGTCGCCCGCACGAGGGATACCAGCGAGGGGAACACGACCGTGACCTCCTCCCTGCGCGGGCGGAGCGAAACATGGATAAGCAGGGCGAGAGCCGCCAGGATGCCCAGCACCCAGGCCAGGACTCGGAGGGCCCTTCCCTCATTCGAAGCGGACATGGGTCTCCTCCATGCCGAATGACGATAGGGCCTGCGACACCTGGGCAGTGGCGACCGACTCGGCCCTCTGGATGATGCCGGCCGCGAGGGCGTCCTCGCGGGCCTCCTCCCCGGCCTCGACCGCCATCTCCCCCCTCGCTTCGAGCAGTTCCTCGTCCCAGCTCCGGGGCGGGCCCTCAGTGACGATCCACGGGGTGCCTACCTCGCGGGGCACCGTGTTCACGATCTCCGGGGAGGGCAGGGTGACATCCGCTCTTCGGCCATCGATCCGGATGAAGTCCCCCGAGGCGCCGGACATGTCTATCCCGGCGGTCACGCAGACAGAGTAGTACGAGCCGATCTCGAGCTCGCAGTCGAGCTCCTCGAGGGGCAGTCTGTCCCACAGGGGATCCGTGATGGTCCGCGAAATGGTCAGATTGCACTCGTACTCCGTGAGTTCGAGCAGGTTCAGCCCCCTGACGGCCTCGACGTACTCCGGGCCCGCCTCGATACGACGGGGTTCGAGTGCCCCCGTGCGGTCCAGGACGACATATCCCAGCACGGCGATCGAGGCGGTGATCACGGCGAGAGGGACGAGCCTCCCGCGAAGGCCTGCGGCGCGATCACCCCGTCCGCCGGGTCGGTGCATGTCGCTCCCGTTCATCCGTCCTCCAGCGGCGCCTGCCCCGGGTCGGGCCGGCAATACCCTCAGAATCTGGCCATCAGGGTCAGCGACGGGAACTCCAGCAGCCACCCCTCCGAACCTTCCGGCCGTGGAGCGATCCAGCCGAGTTCCAGCAGCGCCGTGAAACCCCCCGTCCGCCATGCCAGCCCGGCGGAGGGCCATGCACATATGCCGGTTTCGTAAGGATCGTCGCCGCTTCCAGCTTCCTCGTAGATCTCGTCGAAAGCGATCACGCCCATCGAGATCCTCGGTCGGACACCCTCCGAAACCGAACCCAGCGAGAGCCTGGCTCCCGCGGTGCTCACGACCACCACGCTGCCGACATGCACGTCCAGCGTCCACACTCTTCCGAGCACCCTCTCGTAGGCGGGGCCGAAGAACTGCGGCAGCCCGGCCACTCCTCCTATCGCGTCGAGCCTCCCGGGCCGGCCGGTCTCCCCGGGGCTTTCCGTCGAGAGGCTCCGTCCGCATCCGGCCGCCAGCGCCAGAGCGATGACGGCTGCTGCTGCAGCGAATTCACTCATGGCGCTCCATCTCGCGTGACGCAGGCGTCGAGGCCCCCCGCACATGAGCAGCGTCCAGTCCACTTCCTCCTCCGTTCCCGGGCCTGCCCTTCCAGTCCCGGATCATCGGGCAGGCGGGCGGGTTCCGGCAATCTCCGCCGGGAGTAGTATCATGTCCGCGAACACGTCCCGGTATCTCTGCGGATTGTTGGACGGCCATGGCTTTCCGGTGCCGCATGACGGCGCACCGATTCTGGAATGGGTGTCAGGGTCGTCGGGCTGGCTGTCCCGCGGACTGGCGGAGATATTTGCTTCAGGCAAACAATCGCCGCAGCGGCAATACGGAGGTGCCGTGGAGGAATCACTCGAATCTCTGCTGGTCCAGCTCGGTTTGTCAGGGCTGGAAGCCGAGGCATACCTGGCCCTGCTCACCGAGCCAGGCAGCACAGGCTACAGGGTGTCACAGGTCATCGGCAAGGCCGCCCCCAACACGTACAAGGCCCTGGATTCGCTGGTGGTGAAGGGGGCTGTCCTGGCGGACGAAGGGGGAGGCAGCCGCACGTTCGTCGCCGTACCGGTCCGTGAACTGGTCGGCCAGATGAGTCACAGGCTCCGGTCCATCGGCGAGAGGGTGGAGAAGGGGCTTGCGGGCGTGCGGATGCCGGTGGAGGACGAAGGCGTCTATCGGCTGACCACCGTCCATCAGATAGTCGCCCGTGCCCGCGCGATGATCTCCGGAGCGAAACTCTCGATCGTCGTCGACGCCGACCCCGAGCCTATGGAGACAATCCTGCCGGACATCCTCGGAGCCCCCGGAAGGGGAGTGAAGGTCCTCCTGCACTCCCGCAGAGAGATGGAAGCCCCCGGCTGCGAGGTCATCGCCAGCGTCACCGAGGGCTGGTCCGGCCAGCTCCTGATCATGATGGTCGATGGCGGGCAGTTCCTCATAAGCCTCATGTCCGGCGGGATGCGCGTGGTGAACCAGGCTGCATGGAGCCGCAACCCCCTGCTGTCGGCATGTCTTTCGCGCAGCTACATGGTGAAGGCGCTCTTCTACAGGATCAGCATGATGCTCTCGGATCCGGGTGTTGGCCTCGAGGCGACACGCAGGGAGCTGATACGGCTCTGGGACGTCTGGGGCTACGACGACCCCGGCAAGAGCGCACTCTCCAGACTCCTCAGGGACAGAATCCCCCGCTGACGGGCCGATACCCGGTGATTTGGTGCTCCGGTGACGCCTTCCGTTGACCCCCTCCTGTAATTTGCATTATGCTAATAACACAAAGTATTACGGAACGGTAACAGCACGGCGGGGACGTGCGGAAGGGAGCTCTCGTGAGGACATTGATGCTGCTGGTGGCGGGCCTGGCTTTCCTGCCCCGGGTGCGGGCGGAATCGGCAGGCTTCGTGGAGCATGTGGTCGCCGAAGGCTTCTCCGGAGCCAACTCCGTCGATCCGGCCGATCTGGACGGTGACGGCGACTACGATCTCGCGGCATGCGCCTGGAACGATGGCTTGGCCTGGTTCGAGAACACCGGCGGAGGCTTCGAGAAGCACACGGTCGATGCCGGCCTCGCCGGGGCGATCTTCGTCCGGGCCTCCGATCTCGACGGAGACGGCGACGAGGATCTGGCCGCATCGTCGAACAGCCTCGGGACGGTTCGCTGGTACGAGAACGCCGGATCGGGTTCGTTCACTGCCCATGACGTGAGGACGGGCTTCACCGGCGCTCATTCCGTGATCCCGTGCGACATCGACGGCGACGGCGACACCGATCTCCTGTGCGCGGCCTTCGACATCGACACCGTGTGCTGGTTCGAGAACGGCGGCTCGGGAACGTTCACCGAGCACCAGATAGCATCCTTCGACGGGGCCTGGACCGCTGTGGCCGGCGACATGGACGGAGACGGCGACATCGACGTCTCGGGCGCCGCCAGGATGGCCGACGAGGTGCGCTGGTGGGAGAACGGAGGCAGTGAGGCCTTCACCGGGCACTCGATCGATGCCTCGTTCGACGGTGCTCACGTCCTGGTGATGGACGACCTCGACCAGGACGGCGACACCGACGTCGTGGCAACCGCAAGGGCGGCAGACCAGGTGGCCTGGTACGAGAACAGCGGTTCGGAGTCCTTCACCAAGCACATCCTGCTCGAGGACTACGACTGGCCGACTTTCGCGAGCCCTGCCGACCTCGACGGCGACGGCGACAAGGACATCGCCTGCGCGGCCTACAACGCCGACGATGTTTCATGGCTCCAGAACGGCGGATCGGAGAACTACACGAAGAACGTCCTGTCATCGACGTTCGACGGGGTGATACCGGTCGTGTCGGCCGACTTCGATGGCGACGGAGACATCGACATCCTGGCGGCCGCCTACGGTCCGGGCAGGATAGTCTGGTGGGAGAACACCGGGCCCACTTCCATCGAAGGCCCGCAGGGTGCCTGGGGCTGCCCCGTTCTCGAAGCCGGCCCGAATCCGGGTGTCGGAACTATCCAGGTTTCTTTCGAGCTGCCCGCGGGCACCTGCTGGACTCTGTTCCTGTACGACGCCTCGGGACGTCTTGCATCGGCAGGGGTGCAGGGAGTGTCCGACGGAGGCCGCTCGTGCATCAGGCTGCAGGCCCCCGGTGTCGGCACCTATCTCGTCAGGCTGGACACATCCTCCGGCTCCGCCACGGCTCCGACGGTGGTGCTCCGGCGGTAGGGTCGTCAGCCGTCGAGCGCCTCGTTGAGCTTCTCCGTCCCCGGGAGGACGAACCGGCCGCCGCGGAACACGAAGACCTCGCTGCCGTCGGGCGCCACGGCCGAGATGCTGCCCAGCGTCCTGTAGGGAAGCGTGATGTCCGTGTGCTTCGCAGTGTACGCCTCCATCGGATCGGTCTTCCTCAGGCAGGTCTTCTCGTTCTCGCGGGCGACGACCTCCTTGCCGTCCAGCGGATTGTGGACCGGGTGGTCCTCCTCCCACGAGAAGCAGGTGTCGCCGATCGCCAGGTGCGGCCCTGTCTTCTCGAGGATGAGCACTGGCAGGAGATCCATGATCCCGTGCCTGGTCGCCATCCGGTAGGCGAACGTGTTCGTGCCTATCGCGAACTCGCCGATGGGGAGCGTCTTGTGGGGATGGATCAGGTTCTCGTAGATGTACTTCCTCCCCTCTTCGGGGTCGGGGAAGTTGGCGCAGCCGTAGTCCGAGATGTAGCCGTCCCTGAACTCGATCACCAGATCCGTGTACCTGAGTCCGTCCAGGAAGGCCTCCTCGACGTGGAGGGTTCCGTTGGTGCCCGAGAGCACCGGTGACGTGAAGACCTCACCCACGGGGATGTTCACCGTCGCGACGCAGTTGACGAAGTTGGTCTGCTTCGACGGATCCTCCAGGCGGTGCAGCACGATCTCGAGGTCGGTCCTGTTGCCCGGGGCACCCTTCACCCTGACCTTCTCCCCGGAGTCGAGGGCGTCGATGAGGACCTTGTGGATCGCGAGGTACTCGTCGTTGTCCAGGGTGTTCATCTCGACTGTCTCGTCGAAGATGGCGCGGAAGTCGCCCCTTGTCTCCGGGCTCGGGAAGTCCGCCATCACGAAGCCGGTCTCGGCCCTGGGGCAGAAGCTGTCGGTCAGTTCGTTCAGCTTCATCGAGAGCTCGCGGTAGAGGGTGTTCGCCTCGGCGGAAGGCGAGATGGCGTCGGGGTTTGGTACGGGGGAGAAGGGCTCGTCGCCGAATGTATCGACGAACATGGGGCCGGAATATGCGGCGGGATTCGGTGTGGCCTCCTCGAAGCCCCTGCGCACGTCGGAGATGAACGAGTCGCGGGTCGCCTCGTCGAGGAACAGCGCCCATGCGAACCTGCCGTCGTAGTTCCATTGCTGGTTGCGCTTCCTGACCTCGATCCCGCTGAAGATCGTCCGGAGCGAGTGCCTCGTCATCTCCGCGTCGATCTTCCTGCCGATCCTCTCGAAACCGGCGGGCATGTAGAGGGATGCCGTCCGCTTCCTCGAGAGGTCCTTCCCGTCCATCTCGAATCCGAGTACGTAGGATCCAACGAC
Organism: Candidatus Fermentibacter sp.; assembly: GCA_030373045.1. NCBI lineage: Bacteria > Pseudomonadati > Candidatus Fermentibacterota > Candidatus Fermentibacteria > Candidatus Fermentibacterales > Candidatus Fermentibacteraceae > Candidatus Fermentibacter > Candidatus Fermentibacter sp. The sequence continues at coordinate 24,017 of JAUCPW010000054.1, read as the reverse complement.
GGTGCGCGCGATGAGGTCGGCCTTCTCGTGCGACAGCCCCTCGACGTGCGTCGCCATGTCCATGTCGGCCTTCGAGATCCTGACCCCGTAGCGGTAGAGGTACCGGCGGTCGCCCGGGACGGCGCCGAAGACGGTATCGCGGAAGAAAGTGAAGGCGGGGTCCATCCTCTCGAGGTTGTTCTTCAGGAACCTGGCCGCCCATCCTCTGCGGGAGGCTTCTGCAACCACCACCGGGATGCCCTCCGGGCCGTCGAGGGAGACGAGCGCGGGCAGTACGCCGAAGACGTTCGATAGCCTGTCCAGGTCATGCCTGAAGAGAGACGGGCCGCACGATTCGATCTGAGTGCGCCACATAGCGAAGGCCTGCCCGGCTTCGCGGCCGAGCTCGCGCACGGCCACGGAGGGATTCACCAGGCTCTTCGAGTAGTCCCCGCCCTCGATGACCGGGAACAACGCTGCGTTGTCCCGAGCCAGGACATCCATGGACGCGGTGTCGAAATACTCGCCGTCGAGCTTTTCCTCCATCGAGGCGAGATAGAGCATACGGGACGCAGCGTCGGAGAGGCAGCGGGCCATGGGATCGGTCCTGCCGCGGAGCCTGTCGGACGCGCTCCTGACCTGCTCGAGAAGCGCCTTCCACTCGTTGATCGTGCACCTTCCCACGTCCCGCCTCCCTGTTCGAGTCCCCCGATTATACTCCAATCGGGGTCAGGCTACTTTTGCGTTAACCTTCCGCTCCTCGAGTATGCTCATCTAGATGCTGGAGAAGAAGATAAGGCGAAACCATCAGAACCGGCAGGATCTGCGGGAGTTGAGTCGAATATCCCTATCCCAGTGTCCGATCGAGCAATGCCCCAACTGGGCTGTTTTATTCGCCGGGATAACCTGTAATCTGCAGCGTCTTGTAACAAATTGCCGGACATGGCAATAGAGGTGTTTACGCAATGGTAGTCTGACCCCATTCTGTTCTGGCGGCGGGGGAGAATTGTCACTATCGTTGCATTGGATTTCATCGCGGGAGGAAGGGGTTCCGCCGGTCCCCGGAAGGCGGGAGAGGCAGGAAGAGGTATGAAGTCCCTGTTGTGCGCCCCGCTTGCGGCGATGCTGATGACGGCAGCGGCATACGCCGACGTAATGCAGATAGATGTTCCGTTCGACCCTGAGGGGGTCAGGCTCGACGAGAACGGTCTCTACACGGCGCCCCGGCTGGAAGGTATGTCGCTCATCGAATCCGACGGACAGCCGTGTCTCCCCACTCTTCCCGTGCGGATCGCGCTGCCCGTGGGCTGCTCCGCGACGGCCATACGGGCAGTCGATGCAGTCTATGCGGTCGTACAGGGACAGTACCGCATCGCTCCAGCAGGGCCGTGCTTCCCGCTGTCCATGGCTGACGCGGTCGTGCCGTCGCTGCCTGATCCACTGATCTACTCCCGTGACGCCTTCTTCCCCTCGGATGCATGCCTGTTCAACAGCTCCGGCTCCGTCTGGGGGATCCCCATGGCGTACGCCACCATCTATCCCGTGAGGTGGAACCCCGCGACGCTCGAGTTGGAGGTCATTCAGCACATCACCCTCGAAGTCGAATACGCCCCTGATCCCTCGGCCGTACTGATCCAGAGGCGTGCCGCCTCGAGCGAGGCGGCGGCGGTGGATCTGGCCCGCCGCATCGTCGTGAATCCCGATGATGTCAGGGGTTCCGGCGCGGCGATCGTGCCCGAGAGGGATCTCGAGTACGGCCAGTACGTCATCATCGCTCCCCCGGGCTTCGATGGTCAGATTGCCGAGCTGGTCGCCTGGAAGACGGCAAAGGGGGTGCCGGCAGAGGTCTACACGACCATCTGGATCGAAGCACAGTACGATGGATACGATCTCCAGCAGAAGATCAGGGCCTTCCTTGCGGACTGCCGCGACGACGGCACCGACTGGGTCCTGCTCTTCGGCGATGACGACATCCTGCCCGCACGTGACGCCTACATGTACGCCTACGGCGAAGGGGAAAACGCCCCCAGCGACCTCTACTTCGCCGACATCAACGACACCGGGGTCGACCTGTGGGACATGAACGGCAACCACATCTGGGGCGAATCGACCGACGAGGTCGACTACCACCCCGATCTCTGGGTCGGCAGGGCCAGCGTCTCCACCACCGCCGAGGCGGAGATCTTCGTCGACAAGGTGATGACCTACGAAGCGGTCCCTTCGGCCCTCGACTACTTCGAGACGGCCCCCAGGGAGATGCGCATCGGCTACTCCACGGGCATCCTGTGGGAGGATTATTCGGGCGCGGCGAGCGCGGAGATCATCTCCGGATACATCCCTGGCATCGAGTGGGAGGAGGAGCGCTGCTACGAGGAGACCGGCAACAGCGAGGCGATAACCATCGAGATGATCAATGCCGGTCCGCATCACGTCTATCACGCGAGCCACGGCGGCCCGACCCTCATGTACACGTCCTACGGCAGCGAATACACCGTAGATGACATCATGGCCCAGACGAACATCTCGTCAGGCCACCTACCGGCGATATGGAACTCGATCGCCTGCGACATCGGCGAACTCGACGGCTACGAGTGCTGCGGCGACGCCTGGCTCGCGAGCCCCGGCGGCGGCGGATTCGGGGCCTTCAACTCGAGATACGGCTTTGGCCATTATGGCGAACCCGGCTACGGCCCGAGCGAGAGGCTCTGCGAGAGATTCTACTACGAGAACCTGGTCGCAGGGGTGATCCCGCTGGGCCAGGCCCATCTCGTGAGCATGGACCACTTCGCTCCTCCGACGGCATGGGCCGACAGCTTCGACGTCGAGGTCCTCGACTGGTGCATCAAGGAGTACAACCTGTTCGGCGATCCGGAAGTGTCGGTCTGGACGGAGGCCGCGCGCGAACTCACGGTCGGCCACCCCGCCTCTATAGCAGGTAACACGCAGATCGTCGTGACGGTATCCGACCAGAACGGGCCGGTCGAGAACGCCAGGGTCTGCATCCAGAAGGGTGAATGGAAGAACGGCGACATCTACGAGGTCGCGACGACCGATGCCTCCGGCCAGGCCTCCCTCTATGCCGGCCCCGAGTCGATCGGTGAAATCGTGGTCACCGCCACCGCCCACAACTGTATCCCATACCAGGGGATCATCACGGTCACGGCTCTCGGCATCGGAGGCGGCGAAGGCGCGGTCGGCGTCCTGGCTTTCGGCTCCATAAGCCCCTGCCCGTCCACCGGTACGGCTGCCCTCGATTTCTCGACCCCCTCGGCGGGTCCTGCGACGATCGAGGCCTTCGACCTCGCGGGAAGGGTGGTCTCGACGGTATTCTCGGGTGACCTGGACACAGGTTCCCATGAGATGACCTGGGACTTCACGAAAGATGACGGGACGCTGCTGCCCTCGGGGATCTACTGGCTGAGGCTCTCCTCGGGGGCCGGATCGGCAACTGCGCAGGCAGTGCTGCTCAGGTAGCCGCACAGCGCCGCCGACAGGCGGTTCAATCGTTGTCCGGGCGGGCCCGCGCGTGCGGGCCCGCTCTTCGATCAGTCCAGGATGTCTCCGGTCGCGAGGTCGAAGGACATCACCCCGCCGTCCGCCCCTTCGACCTCGAAGACGTACGTCCCGCTGTCCAGCCACCTGAAACCGAACCGTTCGCCGAACACCTCGTAGTGGGAGACGCTCCTGGAAACTCCGCTGCCGGCCTCGGCCAGCTCGAGGGTGGAGTACTCCCGGATCGTCTCCCCATCCCTGTAGATGCCCAGGGCGAAGTGCGATGCATCAGGGGCCGTCCCCCTCTGCCAGGGGCCGAACCTCACGACCGTGCGATCGCCCGAGCCGCCGAGGTAGATCTCCGACGAGAACCAGCCGTATCTCGAGATGAGCTCATCCTCGCCGATGTCGACGAAGTAGACCAGAGTCTCGCCGGAGGTGCCCCAGTCCTCCTCGGGGATGCTCCTTGCGTAGCAGATGCCGTGCTCCGAGGACCTGACCACGGGGCGGTTCGACGCTTCGTCGTCGGCGGCCGCAGTGCGTGCCGCCAACAGCAAGCCGAGCGCCAGGAAACCCGTCACCCTCATCCCTCGCCTCCCGTCACAGACAAGAACGCTTTTAACTCCTTTAACTTTCTCAGGAACCGGCTGCCCTCCCGAGATACAGGCCCCTTCCCGTGAGGCCCTGGGGATCGAACCGCACCCCGAGCCCTGCGAGATGGAATGCCTCCTCCATCTCCTCCCTCTCGAAGAGGGCAAGCTCGTGGTGTTCCTCCAGGTGCTCAGTCCCCTCCGGGGTCCCTATCAGGTAGTGCATGTCGAGCACGGACATCCTTCCGCGGACCATGCTCGTGTTCACCCTGGCGATCTTCAGATCCGGCTCGTCGATGTAGAGGCCGTGGGTCGTGCCGGGCCGCCAGTCGGCCGGTGTGAACCACGGCTCGATCGCCAGCACCCCGCCGGGGGCGAGATGTACGGCCATCCTGCTGACCGCCGACCTCAGACCCCCGATGGAGCTGGCGTAGCCGATGGCGCTGAACAGACAGACCACGGCGTCGAAACGCCTGCCGAGATCGAACGATGTCATGTCGCCGTGATGGAAGAGGACGCCTGGATTGCGCCTGCGGGCATCGTCCAGGAGCTCCGGGCAGATGTCCAGGCCCTCGACCGAGAATCTTCCCCGCAGGTGCTCGATATGGCGTCCCGTCCCGCAGGCGACGTCGAGGAGGGTAAGCGAACCGTCAGCAGGCCTCAGGCAGGCGAGTTCGATCAGGCGCTCGACCTCGCCGGCGTAGTCCTTCCCTTCGTAGAGCTTGTCGTAATACCATGCTGCCTTTGAATATGTCTCCAACGTCCACTCCTCCGGCCGACTCCGAAGCTTCCGTCAGGTTTCTGTAATATCCTCTCCGTATCGGCCTGCTTCCATGATCGATGCACCGATCCTGGCGGCGATTCCGAAAGGCAATCCATCCGCGCGAAACACCAGTAAAACGACCATGCGCGTAAAGACTTGAAAATCATGGCGATACGACTGTTGACACAGGAGTAGCCTGACCCCATCTCAGCACGCGGAGGGGTAGGCCGTAGAAGCCGTTCTCCTCGAGAGTGCAGATCATCGGCCCGTCGAACCACGACTGGATCACCAGGTCCTGCGGGTCGAGAAGGCCGGGTGTGCCGGCATCTTCGAGGAAAACCGACACCTGCACCCGGAAGTGCAGGATGTCTCCGGGTCTGAGGCCTTCATCGCCGATGACGACAGAGGCACCCGAGTCGTCGAGATAGAGAACTGTTCCGTCGATCTCACAGGGAGCGAACAGCCCATCCAGCACGGGCTCGAGGAAGGGCAGGATCCCCGCCGGGCCCAGGTAGCCGACATCCATCCCCATCCGCCGGGCGCCGTAGACAGCGAGTCCGGCGCAGTCGAAGCCCATCCTGTCGTCGGCCTGGTGGAATCCGCCGGGAGTGCTCATCGGCGCCATGATGAACGGCGTACCGATGGTCTCAAGGAGGTAGTCGGTGTACGTGTCGCCGGATCTCACAGCCACCTGAACAATTGAGGGGCAGACCGCGTGGATCGGCTCCCGGCTCGCGATGGTGTCGGGCATCGCAATGCCCGGGCGTGCGGCGGCGATGTAGAAGGTGCCGGCCGATGGCAGCCCGGAGTCCTCTCCTGCGATGAATCTCAGGTTCCCGGTGCCCCCCTGCAGGAATGTCGTAGAGTAGTAGAGCGTGTCGGCGCCGTGGAACCATCCCTGGCCCGTATCGTCATATGAGCCCGGGATCGCCCTTATCAGGAACCAGTCGCAGGATTCGCCCGGATCGATCCGGATGGTGTCGCCTGCTACAGCGAGGCAGCATCTGCCCGGCGCTGTGGCTCCTTCGACGAAAGCCTCCAGGGCCGGCGCGTCCAGGAGGATCCCAACCATCAGGGCCAGCAGGAGCGTCAGTCCGAATACCAGCTCTCGACCGCTTCCTGGTCGTATCCCGCGATGACTATCTCGCTCACGCACAGATCCTGGTATTCGTCACCGGGATAGATATCCAGCACCTCGATCCTGATCCGGTTCGCCGGGGCGCCGATGTCGGCCTGCGAGCAGATGCGGTCTGCACGCGACGTGAAGTTCCCGGCATCCAACGCTGTCCACTCGCGATCATCCACCGGGATGACCTCCGAGCCCGGATCCTCCAGCTCGATGATCTCGTTCATGTCGCTGCTGTAACCGTATTCCCGAAGAGGGTTGTCTTCGTCGCACTCTACGATGACTCTCAACGACCTGATCCTCGAGTTCGCAGCCAGGTTCTCCTCGCTCTTCGTGTAGCCGTTGACCAGGTAGATCTCGCCCAACAGGCACGGCTCCAGTTCTATCTCGATCCATGAACCCGCGCCACCCGAAGATCCTCCCGGGCACCATGCCGTAGTGAAGTCGAGGTCGAGGAGGTTCTCGGGGCCGTAGTCGATACCTCCCTGGGATGCGAGAACGGATGATGCGCGTATCTCCACGACATCGTCCGGCCCGATCCTGTGTTCGAGAGTGTACGCGCTGGCCTTCCAGCTATACACCTCGTAGCTGAACGTCAACGGGCCGGCGGTTTTCAGGTCCACGTCGGAACCCGACCAGGCGTAGATCCCCGGTTCGACCCATCTGCCGCCTGCGGGAACGGAGTATCTGTCCCCCGTAGCGATGACCTGCGACAGGTCGATGCTCCAGTCGAACCTGTCGACGACCCCGTCGCCCCAGTAGCCCGCCGGATCGAGCCTGTACATGATCGTCCTGGGGCTCCAGTAAGGGAGCCAGCTCTTGCTGAACGCAGCATCCAGGAAGTAGGGCTGGTACCTGTAGCTGACACGCAGGGTGCTGCTGCCCGCCTCAAGATCGACGGGTGTCGTGAACCAGCAGGTGCTGCGCTTGAACGTATAGTCGTCCAGGACGATCTCCGAGGTGTCCGTGGTGAACACTCCGGGCATCAGCTCCACATCCCCCAGGAAGATGGAGAACCTGTCGAGTTCGTCCGGGAACGCCCCTTCCGGGTCATGGAAATAATCGAGGTCGTAATCATCCGAGATGTAGTCCACCGGGAAGGCGAATTCGATGCGCCTCGCCGGGCCGGAGTTCTCGAGTATGTACTCCACGTCGACATCGACGTAATCGCCGTCCACGACGAACGCGAGGTCCTCTGACTTCAGCTCGACCCCTTCGGTCTGTTCGAACCGAATGTCGCCCGTCCCGACGATCCTTGATCCCCCGATCGGCCCGCCGTTGGCCGAGACGGCCTGGGCGACGACCAGTGCAGCAGCAGCGAACCCTCCTGTGGATCTCATCCCGTAACCCCCATCGGCTGTTGTCACTTGGCAAGATATTGCGCACCGGTCCTGACGCTGCCACCCCGGCGGACGCGGGCGTGAAGCGGTACGGAGATGCAAGCGGCTCTCCATGTCTGCATCCGTGATCGTAAACGCATCATTATCGCGATCAGATCGGCAATAGCAGCCGATAATCTGCATCAAAGGCTGGCTCAGCGCTGGGTTTCGAGGTCCGAGATTCTGAATACTCTAGCTAAATGCACCTATACCGCGCAATCGCCCGGACGATGCTCGATATTGCATCACTCAGCACGCCATACTGGTAGGTCGGATTGTGAAATGTGCCGACACGAGAACGCCTTCCCTGCATTCATCGATATGGAATATCACGAGATCGGAGTCTGTGGGGCTCCTTGCTGCAAATTGATAGGTGCATCTATCATATGCACTGGCATCTCAGCCCCGTGACTCCCTGCCGTCATCGGCGGAGATGAAGGACCGCGCGGGATGCAGGCTGGTCAGGTCAATGCGAGGGAGGTGGTTCCCATGGACATCCCTGCCGGATCATCGGGGCGGTCGTCTAGCAGCCGTGAGAACGAGACGGGAGGGTATCGATGGAATTCAAGAGCGATTCGAGGTTCTCGATCGAGAACCAGCCCGACATTCCGGATCAGGATGCTTTCAGAGTACTGAAGGCCGTCGAGTCGGAGAGGGCGAAGAGGGTGGTCGCGCTCGAGAAGTCGGTAGCGCGCATGAGGGACATCCAGGCCAAGTACCGCGCGGCGCTCGACTCCGTGATGTCGCGGGAGAAGCAGGCCGGTCTCAGGGCGTTCATGGCAGCGGAGAAGAAGAGCTTCGACGAGAAGATGTTCACCGGTGCGGAGAAGCGGCTGACGAATGACGGGATCGAGAGGCTGCTGGCCGAACGTGTCGCGAAGACCGCCCAGTTCATGAAGAGGAGCGGCATCGATGCCACGGTCCTGGGTAAGGTGAAGAAGGACTTCAGGAAGGCCTTCGACAGGGCCTTCAAGCCGGAGGTGCCTGTCTACGAAGGCAGGCCGGCCAGGGTGATGCTGCCGGGCGAGATCCCCCAGGCCGTCAGGGAGGGCAAGCTCAATCCATGGGTCGAGAAGGTGGCGCCCAGCAGTACTTGGGCATGGTGGTACGACGGGTTCACGGACGGATTCTCTTTCGATCCCACGGTCTATGCCGACAGCGCGGCCGCGTTCGTTGGGAACATCAGCTATCTGCACGACAACGACGCGGGAGACTTCGACACGGCGAACGTCGACTTCGAATCCAGGGTCGGCTGGTGGTACAAGATGCCTTCGGCGGGCATCCTCGAGGTCTACGTGCAGATGCAGCCGTCCGAATGCCTCCACTACCTCTCGCTCCACGATGAATTCGGAATCTCCGATTCCTTCTCCAGCCAGTACGACTACGCCACTTTCCGTGTCAGGGGTGGAAGCTACCGGACGTCATCCTCCTCCTGGAACAGGTGGGATGGCTTCAGGTCGGGGTCGTGGTCCTTCCGCCACCTCACCCCGGGATCGAGCTACTGGTTCCACTTCTTCTCCGCGGAGGCCTATGCCAAGGACGCATGGGTGCTGCCCGAGGCGGGTACGATGAGCCGTCACCGTACCTTCGCCAACGATGTTTCGGTCTACAGCAAGATGGACTTCCGCTTCTTCATACAGAGGATGTACGTGAGGGTGGCGCCCTAGCGGCGCGATCGCCGCAACCCGCTGCTGCCGGCGGGCTTCCTGAGCCTGCCGGCAGCTCCTGAGCCATCGGTCATTTGGGGTCAGGCTACTTTCGCGTTAACCCTCAGATGCTCTCTGATTCGCCCGAATCGGCAAAGAGCCCATCGAAAAAGCCTGTCCCGGCATTCTGCAGCATCAGGCTAAGAATGCACTGGAAAAGCCTTTGCGGAATGTCGCTTTTCTCGCCTGGATAACCTGTAAAATGCATAACCTCATAACATCAAGGAGTACAGTTAGATACAGTTGTTAACGCGAGAGTAGTCTGACCCCATCATATTACTGCCATGCAGGAGACGGAAATGATCGCGACGGATTGCGGGGTCGTGCAGGAAGGCACGCCTTCGAAACCCGACATCGCCAGGAAGGTCGGCGCGCTAGAGAAGCTCGTCGACCGGATGGTCCTGTCCGCCTACCCGAAGATCGCTCCGTATGTGGACAGGATCAGAGCCAGGCATCCCTCCGCCACCGACATCGAACTCGCCCGCATGATCGTCCGCAGGAAGGCCTTCAAGAACGGTCTCGTGGGCGCCGTGACAGGCATCGGCGGCTTCCTCACCATGCCCGTCACCGTACCGGCGGATGTGATCGCCTCCTGGCGCATCCAGATCACGATGATCCTCGCGATAGCCCACGCCTTCCGGCGCGAAACCGACCCCGAGAATCTCAAGACGGACGTCCTCATGGTCCTCGCAGGCGATTCGGCCAAGGAAGCCCTCAAGCGCGTGGGGATCGAGGTCACCCGTGCCATGACCCGAAGGGCCATCCAGAAGGAGATCTCGCAGGAGGTCATGGTGAAGGTGTGGGCCGCCCTGGGCCGCCGGGTCGCCGCCAGGGTCGGCAGGAAATCGCTGGTCAAGTCTCAGAGGTCCGCACCGCTGATCGGCGCTCCCATCGGGTTCGTCTTCGACTGGTTCGCCACCCAGGCGGTCGGCAGGACCGCGATCCGCTACTACTCGGGAGACTGATGCTCGATCGCTCGGTCGGACAGGCATCGCGTGCATCCGGGCCATCCGCGCCCGCTTACGCTCACAAGGGGGGATCATGAAGAGGATACTGCTCTTCTCCGCCGCTCTCCTCGCACTCTCCTGCGGCGACGACACAGCCGGCCCGACCGGCGGGCAGGACTGGGCCGTCTTCTCGGTCTGGGGCTCGAGGGGCTCCGCCGGGGGCCAGTTCGGCGACATCCTCCAGTTCGCCGTCGCACCGGTCTCGGGGGATGTCTACCTCGCGGATCGCGATAACGAAAGGGTGCAGTACCTCTCCGACGACGGCACATACCTCGGGGCCTGGGACTTCGACAGCGACGGACGGAGCATCGCGGTCAGCCAGAACGGGATCGTGTTCGTCGGCAGTCACGATGACTCACAGATCCTGATGTACAACCTCGCGGGCACCTTCCTCGGGGGCTGGGGCGGCTATGGAACGGGCGAGGGCCAGTTCGAGGAGCTCTCGTGGTTGAGATGTCTGCCCGGCGCTGCGGTCGGAGCAGTCGACCTGATCGCAGACCAGGTGCAGGTGTACGACGAGACCGGCTCGCTGGCGGCGGAATGGACGGTCCCCGGGCTGGAGTATGGAGAGTACCCCGGCATCGACAACATCGCCGTCAACGCTTCCGGCAACATCCTTGTCTTCTCCGCCGGGGTCTCCTCGATCTGGGAGTACACCATGGGCGGTACGCTCGTGGGCGGGCACGCCGTTGCCTCCGATGTAACCTGCATCGCCGCCGACGAAGCCGGCCGAATCTATCTGGGATGCACCGACGAGCCGCGCGTGAGGATCCTCGACTCCCAATGGGAGGAGACCGACTCCATCACGCTGACCGGTCTCGTCCCCGGCGAGGCTGAGTATCACCCGCTCCTGCTCGAGGCCGGCGACGACGGCACGATCTACATCTACTGCCAGTACGGATCCGGGGATCTCAGGATGGTGGTCCTGGCGCCCGAGTAGCCGACGAGCCGTCCGTCAGAGGAAACGAGGCGGAGATGCCGGGAATATCGCACGCCTTGGTCACAGTCGTCTTCATGAAGGCTGTTCAGGCATCATCCCCCGGCCCCCCGGCTCGATGCCGCCGGTCAGCGGCTCACGATCATGGGCCATGTAGGGCTCGACTCGGAAAAGAAGTGTCTGCCGCCTCCTCGCCATCGGTACGACTGCCACCTGGTCCGACGATACCGACTTCATCGGACTCAGGCTGATCTTGGACGGGAGCGCCTCGGCAGATCGGACCTTCCGCCGGCTTCTGCATAGCCGGCGTCCCTGCCGATGATGAGATCAGGGGCTGCAGCGGCAGAAACTCCCACACCTGGCCCGGATTGGACATCAACGGGGAGACAGGCCGGATATCAGCCGGCCTCGAGGCGAATTCCGCATACAGGAACGGTGCGGACTACCTCGATGAAGCATCGCCCGGCCTGGCTCTCGGCGTCAGATACATGTTCTGATATCCCGCTGCCCGTGATCCATCACGAGCGCTTATCCGCAGAGGCTTCCCCGGGTCGCGCGGCCGGCCATTTCGGCCTGCCTGCCAGGATATTGTTCTGCAACTGGTTGCGCGTGTTAACGCAAAAGTAGCCAGCCCCCGGTCACAGACCCCGGTCAAGACCCCGGTCAAGACCCCGTTTACCGGCTACATCCTGACCTTCACGAGCATTCTCCTGGCGCACTCATGAGATATCAATTCGCCGCTTGACATAGTTGTAAGAAGCAACTAACATACAGAAGCAGCGCCATGATACTAGGAGGTTGAGATGAAAGCGTTCATAGCTGCTTCCCTGTTTTCCGCGGTCGTCTGCGCCGGTTCCGTCAGCACCCAGGAGAGCTGGGAGGACGGTCCTGGCGTCCAGGGTCCGGTTTCGTCCTGGAGCGGATCCTTCCTGGACTCGGACGGGACAGCATGGCTCCCGGTGCCGGGACAGCTGTGTCTTGAATCGGAGCCTCTCTCATCACCTGTCAGGCACGATGTAGGCATGTCCTTTTTCGGATGCTACTCCGCGGCGGTAGGCGACGTGAATGGCGACTGCTTCAACGATCTGGCCGCCACCGCATTCGAGGGGAACGAACTGAGGCTGTGGCTCTCCGACGGGCAGGGGGGGTGGGTGACGTCTACAGTGAACAACTGCACGGCCGAAATAGGTTGCTGCTTCGCTGACATCGACTCCGACGGCACCCTGGACATTCTCACCACGACCTATTCTCCCGGCAGCGTGAGAGTGTATACGAATCTGGGGGGAGAGATCCCGGCATGGGACGAACAGATCGTCGACTCTTCACTCGACGGGATGCACGACGCGAAAGCCTTCGACATCGACCAGGACGGTGACCTCGACATCGCGGCAGCTTCCGCGGAGGACGACCAGGTCGTCTGGTGGAGAAACGACGGCGGGTCTCCGATCGTATGGGTGAAGCAGACCGTAGGAGTCCTCACATATCCTTGCAGGCTGGACGTATGCGATCTCGACGGAAACGGCAAGACCGACATAGTGGCTGCTGGTTACGAATCCGACCGGATTCAGGTCTGGTACGGATCGGGCGGTCCGTCGCCTGCCTGGACCGGACAGGTGGCCGCAGCAGGAGTGAATGGAGCGCATGGAGTGGGAGCATGCGACCTGGATAGCGATGGCGACCTCGATCTGGTCTGTGCCGGGATGGACGACAACTCACTGTTCTGGCTCCGCAACGGTGGCGGGTCGCCTGTCGCCTGGACCGTGGAGGACATAGGCACCTTCGGCGCTCCCGGCTGCTCCGAACCCGCGGACATCGACGGTGACGGTGACTATGACGTGTCATGCGGCTCGTTCGGGTCGGCGGGAGCGGCCTGGTGGGAGAACCAGGATGCCGGGACCACCTGGGTGAAGCACCAGATGATATCGGGTCTCGGCACCATTTCTCTGACAAGAGCCGGCGATGTCGACAACGACGGTGATCTCGACCTGGTCTGCTCCGGATTCTCGGGTGACAGGCTGTTCTGGGTTGAGGCCACATCTTTCCTGGGTTCGGGCTGGCTGGAGAGTTCGATCCTCGACACCGGGTGCCAGCCGCAGTACGCCTCCTTCGACTGGGAAGCGTCGTCTCCCTCAGGAACCTCGATGACCGTTCAGTTCAGGACATCCGACGATCCCTCCTCGATGGGCGGGTGGTCGGCTCCCTACACCAGCCCTTCTACAGTGAGCGGACAGGTCGACAGGTACTTCCAGTACAGGATCGCATTCACGACAGCCGACGAATCGGTCTCTCCGGTCGTCGATTCGTTCAGTTTCGGCTTCGATCCCACTGGGATCGGCCCTGAAGCCCCGGGCAGCCTGTCGATCGGGATCACATGCGGCAATCCCTGCAGAACCGGGTTTTCGGTCCACATCGAAAACCCCGAAGGCGGTCCGGTGGAGGTGCTGGTGTACGATGCCTCCGGCAGGGTGAGGGCCGGGTCGGAGCTGGAGATGGAGGGCGGCTGCAGCGCGACGATGGCTGTAGACGGCCTGGTCCCGGGGGTGTACCTCGTCGTGGCGCACAGCATGACAGGGGATTCGGCCGACGTGAGCGTGACAGTCCTCTAGTTCGAGCCGATGTTCGGGCGGAGGGGGGCCACCCCTCCGCACTGATCAATGGCTGGAGGAGAAAACTGGCAGACACCGCGGAATCCCAGCTCCTGTCACTCGGTTTCTCCGCACTCGAGGCCGACGTCTATCTGACTCTCCTGAGGGAGCCGGGAGTCACGGGCTACAGGGTCGCCCAGCTCCTGGGCAAGCCGGTCCCCAACACGTACAAGGCGCTGGACACCCTCGGGGCGAAGGGCGCCGTTGTCATAGACGACAGCGGAAGGAGCCGGAGCTTCTCGGCCGTTCCGATCCGCGAGTTCATCGACAACCTCGTGACGGGCCTCAAACAGACCTGCACGACGCTGGAGGCCAGTCTCACCGGCATCGGGGGGCTCCCGCCGGAGGAGGGCGTATACCGGCTCCAGAACGTTCCCCAGGTGTACGCCCGCGCGGCCGAAATCGTCAGATCCGCACGCAGGAACCTTCTCGTCGATGCCTACGGCATCCCGCTCGCCCGGATACAGCAAGCGGTCGAGGATGCGGCCTCCCGCGGCGTGACCTGCCTGGTTCATGCACACAGGGATGGGACGTCTGTGGATGGTTGCGAGGTCATCGAGAGCTGCAGGACGGAGATCCCGGGGGAGTGGCTGGCTGTGATGGCCGACGGCCGCGAGTACCTGATCGCTGTGATCTCCTCCGATGAGAAGCGGGTCTATCAGGCGGTCTGGAGCCGCAACCCCTTCATCGCGCCATGCGTCTACCAGGGTTATCTCAACAAGGCCATGTTCTACCGCATCACCCTGATGTTCGGAGCGGGGAAGTCCCGGGAGGAGATAGGGAAGGAGCTGAACAGGCTCTGGAAGGTGTACGGCTCGAACGACCCCGGATCGGAAGCCCTCAACGAGCTCCTGGAGCACCTCTGATACGGATGCACTCTCGCCGGCCCGAACGATCCTCCTTCAGCCAGGCGCTCCTGCCTGGCCGCTGCAGCCTCGATTCACGGTTTCAGTGATCGTGCCTCCGCTGGACGTTGCATGCCGGTGTCGTACCGGGGTCAGGCTGCTCTCGACATGGAAGTGCCGGTCCGCAGAGGCTTCTTTTGCGCGTATGCCGGTCATCCAGAAACGGACCTCCTCAACCGATCAGCCAGTTCGGTATTCTACAGCCGGTTGCGCGTGCTAACGCATAAGTAGCCTGACACCGGTCATCGGTGATGGTGCGCGCCCTCCCGATGGGCTATCTATGAGTGACACAAGAGTCACTCAGGTTACTACCTTCAGATCAGATCGGATGGATCGATGCGATCGGCCTGGGCAGTCCTGACTCTCCTTGCGGTGCTCCACGCGGACACCGGAGCCGCTGCGGGGTATCCGGGGAATGCCATCGGCCCCGCAGTCGAGCTTCACTCCACGATCGACTGCGGGATCGCCTTCGAGCACTCGCTCTCGAGATGGTTCTGCCTTGATGCCATGTTGGGTGTCGACGACGGCCTGGACTGGATCAGCGCCCGCGTCATGCTGGACAGGAGCGACGCCGCATTGCGGCTCCGCCCCTCCCTCGGCCTGTGCCTGACCGGAGGCGACAGCACCTACGAGCATCCGACCGGCGGGAGCCGGAAGTTCGTCTTCCTCTGGCCCGGCCTCGGGCTGGCCGTCCGGTTCTGGCATCTCTCAACCACCCTGGACATCGGCGTCGGCATCGGTCCCAGCGGAACCGGCCTGGAGGGAGACGGCTTCATCGGCCTGACAGGCGCGCTGATGTACATGTTCTAGCCAAGTACCGATTCGATGCCGACCCGATGCGCCCCCGCTCTGAGTGACCAGCCCTGAGCGAAAGCACGGTTCGCGGATCGATCCGTCGAAGCATTCCTCTGTTTCGAAGAAGCTCTCCGTGAAGGATGCCGTAACCCTGTGCATCCTGACGACCACGATCCCGGGAGCGGCACGGCGCAGGCCGGCGCGATCCCGGCACCTCCCCTCGAACGACGCACTCCCGCCGCCCCGCGAACCTGGCTGAGGATATAGCCCGGACGTTCCTGGCAGAAGTGTCTGCATGCACACGGATGACCTCTTTGATGAACACAGCGAGCACCCCATCTCCTGCCGGAAACAGACCGGCATGCTCGAGGTTCGCATCCGGGTTGCCGTACATGTCGCGGCTGTTCCTGTGCCGGATGAAGACGGCATTGCGCTTCCCGTTGACAAGTACGCTTGTCGTAAAGTATGCTTTACATACCGGAGGGGAGGTCGAGCATGGGGCTCTCCATGAACAGGTTGAGAGAGTTCCGCGAGAAGGCCGGGCTAACGCAGGATCGACTGGCTGGATGCGTGAAGGTCTCGCGCCAGACCATCAACTCGATCGAGGCCGGCAGGTACGTGCCCTCGCTGGAGCTCGCGCTCAGGCTGGGACGGGTTTTCGGATGCCGGGTGGAGGATCTGTTCGGCATCCCGGATATGGAGGTGGATGATGCTGGGAAGGCCTGAGTGGTTCACGTACCGTACTGCGGGCTGGGGGCTGGCCCCCAGGACCTGGCAGGGATGGGTCTACATCCTCTGCTTCATCGCGGCCCTGGGTCTGATCTCGCTGGCACCTCTCCGGGAGGGCGTCCGTGATGCCCTGACACTCACGGTCATCGGGCTGCTCGTCATCGACGCCGTCTCGATCTGGGCGGCGATGGGCAGGCATCACGACGAGCGCGAGCGCCTGCATCAGCTCATCATCGAGCGCAACTGCTCCGTGGCCGCCGTTTTCGCCGTTGTGGCGGCGATGGTGTACCAGACCTGGCGCGGCGCCCCGACGGCAGGCGATTCGATCCCGTTCGATCCCATGCTCATAGGCATCCTGGGGGTGATGGCCGTCACCAAGCTGGTTTCGAGCATCTGGCTCAGGACGAGGATGTAGGGGGGCGTACCGGGGTCAGTACCCGGGTACCCGGGGTCAGGCTACTTTCGAGAGCGACGCGCCGAGCTGGAGAGGCTATCCGGACCTGCCTCCCGGAAACCCGGAAACCGCCCGTTTCGGCCTGCCTGCCAGGATGCTGTCCGACAACCGGATGTGCGTGTTAACGTAAAAGTAGCCAGACCCCGGCTAGCGGGGCCAGCCCGGGAAGTCGGCGTACATGTAGATCGAGGGCGCATCCTTCAGCTCGCGGGCAACCAGAGAAAGCGTCGGGTCTCCGTAAGCCTCGGCTCTCATGTAGAAGCCGGTGAAGGCCTCGAGCGTCTGCGCCGCAACTGCTTCGTCGCCGCTCACCGTCGCGCACTCCCAGGCAGCACGGTACCTGTGCAGCAGGAACGTCAGCAGGAACGGTTCGATGATTGTCTCGGGGTTTTCCGACAGGTACTGCGCGGCGTACTCCGCCTCGGCCAGGGGGCCGTCGTGCATCCCCTCCCACTCGTAGAAGATCGGCGCGTCGGCGAGGTACTCCATGACCGTCAGCGCGTAGGAAGGGTCGTCCGAGAGCACAGCTGCCGTCTGCTCGAGGCCCTGGCGCTTCTCGAGAGCGATCGATTCCTCGAAGTAGAGGTGTCCGGGCATCTCGGTCAGGGGAACGAAGGCCTGCAGGCGCTGCATCGCCGCTTCTACCAGAATGAGCTCTTCGGCGCTGTACAGCGTTGCGTCCGGCACCGGCAGGGCCTCTTCGGGATTGTAGTACCTGAACATGTTGTCTATGAGGCGGGTGCCGCCTGCGGGCTCAACGGCGAGCATGGCGGCTAGAAGAACGGCATGCATTCGGATGAACCTCCCGTGAGAGTCGACGACGCCCGGCTCGTGCCCGGGCGTCATGGCCTTCTGTCGTCTATGCTTTTAGTATTGTCGATGAACGGGGTCCGGCACAATGGGAGGGCCGTGAAGCAGCAGTCCGGCTTCGATCGGGACATCGGGGGGCCAGGCTCCTGGCAGATCCTGGCTGAGGGATTCGTGGCAGGGAACGACTATGCTGCCGGAGCCTTCCACCTGCTCCAGCGCGACCTCTCGAAACGTCCCGCGAAGGATCAGCACGACTGCTGGTCGAAGCTGGCCGCCACGTTCCGCCAGATGAACCAGGAGAAGCTCGCCTTCCAGTGCTTCGTCCAGAGCCTCGTGTGCAGCCCCGTGCCGGGGTCCGACTCCTGGACGCAGATCAGACTCTCGCCCCGCATCGAGCACAGCGGAGGCTTCGTCGAGAGGTTGTCGCAGCTGCCCCGCTTCGACGGCCCTGCGAAAGACCCGGCACTGGCGAATCTCGCGGCCGACCTCCAGGTCAGGTTCGGCTTCCCGGGAGCCTGACCGCCGCAACTGTCCCAGCCCCGCATAAGTTCCGAACCCGGCGAACCTGCCTCCGGCGCCCCGGGCTTTCCATAGAAGGTGCGATGCCGTATACAATTGCGGGCATGCCGGACGGGGGAGTCCGGCACCGCCCGGAATGCGAGGGCATTGCTGTGAAGTGGCTGTTGTTCGTAGCGCCAGCTGTGCTGGCCGTGAACGCGGCTTCAGGGGAAGAGGTCTTCCTCTCCTCGCCTCCGTATGACATCACCGTCACTCTCGAATACTCCGATCCTGCCGATCCCTACGGCGACCAGGGATACATCGAGACCTACAGGAGCGTGAGCTACTTCTCCCGGGTCATCTTCGGCCCTTCGATCAGCCCGGTCTTCGCAGCCAGCTTCGCCGCCGAGGTCTCTCCCATGGGCTCGGGAGGAACCGTGCCCTCGATGCAGAAGCAGGGTGCGGGTGCGATCGAGTACTTCACCCTCCAGCCAGCCTGGGAATCGGACGACGAGGCGATAGAGGCCGAGGTGACGCACGGCCCGGAGCCCTTCACCCCCAATCTCACGATCATCAACGCCGGAATGGCAGCCGACATGGCCGATCCGGATGCGGGCGAGGACATTCCCATCGTGCCGATCGAACCCACGGTGTGGATCTGGTTCAACGAAGGGTTCTCGATCACCGATCCCGAATTGGTCTGGGAATACCCCGGCTATGCCGGCAACTCGATCGGTTCGAGCGCGGTCGTCTTCTCCGTCCCGCGCGACGATCTTGGTGAAGGTACTGACGTGTACATCGACATCCCCTACCGCCCGGAAGACGGCAACGCCACCGGCAGGTGGACGATCCACTTCGAACTGTCCGAGTAGGACCGGGAACCGGGATCAGGCTGCTCTTTCGCTGACAGCCGTATGCCGTAGCCAGTCTTCACCCGGCGGTGTGCTTTGTCGACGCCATGAGCCTTGTGATCAGATCGTTGAAGAAATCGCCGTTCCATAGCGCCAGGCTCCTTCGCCCGGCTTCGCCGAGGAAGGGCATCACGTCGCGCCTTGCGTCCTCCCAGTCGATCTCGGAAACCTTTTTCCGAAGTGCCTGTGCGAGCCATTCCGGATCGGGCAGGATCCCGGCATCTCCCTTCCACGGCCCGCTCTGGAGAAGAGCAGATTTCAACAGGACGAGGTTCGGGCCGACTCCCCTCCCGACATACCACGAGAAGTCGTAGAGGTCCCTCCCCTTGAGATGCGGCCTGCACAGGACGGCATGGCACTTGCCCGCCATGCCGCTCGGAAGGTCTACGCAGCGCAGCGCGTGGGCAACGGGAAAGCCGGCATAGGCCACGGCCGTCTTCGCCCCTTCCGGCGGATTGGTATCGACCTCGAGCTTCACCCGGATGAGCCTGCCCTTGCGATGCGCGAATCTCAGCAGAGAGGCGTCTGGCCCGGGCGTGACAACCGAGATTGCCTTGACCGGGGAGGCATCCGCGGCCCTGGGACGGATCTCGCAGGCCAGCCCGTGAGCCTGCAGGATATCGACGAGTGCTCCGGAATGCTCGCGCCAGTCGAATCCCGGTTCCGGCCGGCCGGTCGAGAAGTCCAGATCCTCGGAGAACCTGTCCAGCCCGTGCAGGATTCTCAGGAAGGTTCCGCCGTGGAAAGCCGCGTCGGAGAAGAAGCGAGTCCCGGAGAGCGCGTAGAGGGCGAGCTCCTGCATCGCTTCGCGGATGGCGGCATCCTCCTCCCCGGGCGTTCGGGGAGAGGCCGAGGCGATCCTGTCCGAAAGCGGCGTGCTCATGCCACCTCCCTCACCAGTTCGAGGAGACCGTCGAGGAAGCGTCGAACGGCTCCCGACCGGAATGCCTTCTTCATAGAGGCGACTGCGGAAGGTTCTATCGAGTAGAGATCGTCCGGATCGATCCTTAGCGAATCCACCAGGAATGAGCGCACCGGCCCCTCGATCCTGCGCGTGTACGCCAGATCCGCCAGAGCTCGCAGCGGGGACGCAACGAGCGCCCTTCCGCCACCTGTTTCCTCTGACGAAACACCCTCCATGAACCAGCCCGCCCTGGCGGGGATGCGGTAATAGCGGAACTCGCCGAGGGGATTGGTAAAGATCGACCCTCTTCCCTGGCATGCGGACAGGAGGACTGTCACCCTCTCCGGGATCAGCCCGTGGAAGGACAGAGCGCTCTCGCACGAGACGTAGCTGCCGTGGATTATCGCATTGGCCGCGACGAGGGATGACCCCGCCACCTCGCCCCCTATCCCGGGAAGCACGTACAGGCCCCTGCGGAGCCTGACGAGTTCGCCCCGTGCCAGGGCCCGGTTCACAATCCCGTACCGCCTTGCGGGTGTTCCGCCGAGGGCGGACTCGATCTCGAACTGCCGCAGCACTCTGCCTGGAGGCCCCGATCTCAGCAGATCGATCGTCATATCGAGCATACGTCACATCCTTGCAAGATACTTCCGGCAAACGGAAGTATCCTACATGAAATGACCGATGGCAACCCCCGTTGTCACATGGGGCCAGGCTGTTTTCCAGGTGACCATTCCAAATCCAGGGTGTACTAGCCACCACCCTCCAGGGATGGGAGATACGGCAACTTTCGACTGATGGATCACTGACTGCCGGGCATTCAGTTCAGACCGCTCCGAACCTCGCTTCGATATCAGTTACTTCTTTCTCTTCCTGTTCTCGTTTCAGTTGAAGATCCCTCTTCTTCATCTCATATCTCTTTCTTCTTTCATACAAGCTTCATTTTCATCACAAATCTTCAATACTCATGAAGATTATAACTTCACCTTCTTCTTGTACTATCATCTTCATCTATCTTATTGATTATTATGGAGATAGGGCTTGACACCCGGGGGTAGAATCGGGTATCAGTATAGTAGAGGCAGAAAGGAGAATGTATCAAATGCGCAACATCACGCAGAATCAGAGGAACGGCACCGCCGTTGGCGCGGCAGGCCATCCCAACCGCCTGGGCGTCCTGGCCCTTTTCTTGCTGATCCTCGCCGCGATCCTCGCTCTGCTGTTCATGTCGCCGCGCGAGGCAGCCAGGGTGGTGCGTGGGGCATGAAAGGAGCTGGTGCAGTGCAGTGATGGGAACGACACTGACCGCAGAAGACCAGTGCTGGATCCTGGTTGTGAGCCGTGGCAGCGTGGCAAGGCTTGCGGGCAGCAAGGCCCGCAGGGTCGTAGTCGAGGCCTGGGAGTTCCTGGCCGACGGCCTCTTCTACCGGATCGAGAGCACCGGTGTCGAAGAGTGGGTGCACTACACCGCGCTGATCCCCATCGAAGCAGAAACAGAGTTCACGCTCGCCGACCCGGGCGACGGTGGGGCCGAGAAGTCGATGGGCGTCTGCCTGCCGTGGTTCGCCGACAGGGTTCCGATGTACTTCGCCGAATTCGAGGAGGTGGAGTGATGGCTGCACAGAGAAACACGTTCCCGTGCGGGCACAGGGGGAAGGGCACCCGCTGCCACATCTGCGAACAGATCGAGAGGGAGAGGCGCGAGAAGGAGGAGAAGCGCTGCGTCAGAACCATGGAGAAGGAGGCCCGGAAGGTATCGCTCGAAGGCGGCCCGGAGGGCATCGAGAAGATGCCCGCCGCCGTTCAGGATGCCACGCTGAAGATCGTGCGCCTCCTCGAGGCCGGCACCCGCTGGTTCACCCTGGGGGGCAAGCGGCTGAAGGGAGAGGGCTACAACACGATCATCTCAGTGCCTCTTCCGAGCTACTACCGCCTGATCTGCCGGGAGGCCGGCGCTCGCCTCGAGATCGTCGAGGTGATGTCGCACCAGGACTACAGCTCGAAAATCGCCGCCGGCGGCTGGTCACATCGGCACGCGAGCCTCCCCGCACAGCCGTCCCTTCGCCGGCACCACGCAAAATGACTGGCCGTCAGGATATGACCGCAGATCACGGAATGCCGGTCCGTGCCTGATGAAATCGTGGGAGGGCCGCATCATAGGAACGTGCCGGCATTCCCTCAACGCCTTGAATGGCATGGTGTTCCATGGATTTGCATCCCCGGCATGAGAAATGCTCAATCCATGACACAACGGTACGACAATCGGTTCTGCCGGGATCGAAACTCGAGTCAGGGAGGGGGAGAGATGAGCGTCGTCCTGTTCGTGCTCGGGGGCCTGATGTTCGTTGCAGGGCTAATGGGAATGGGTGGTGCCGATAGCGCGATCCAGCAGTGTGTCGCAGCTACTCTTCTCGGTTGTGGCCTCCTGACAGTCGGGGTCGGCTATGTGGCAACCGTGATCCAGAGCGGCACGAAGAGGATCGTCGAAGCCTTCGAACACGGAAACCAGGCGCGATAATCGGAAGGGAGAGGGATGGTCATTCTGTACTTTCTGGCCGGATATGTCGTGACAGGCTTGTTGATGATGATGGTCGGCATCATCCTGACCTGGAGGTGGGACCTGCTCGACTGGGCAAGCGTGCGGTACTGCGCTGAAGAGGGATACATGATGCTTCTGTACTTGCCGCTGATCCTCATACTCTACTGGGGCGGCGAGATGAAGTCCTTGTGGAAAAGCGAGTGGCCTACACGCCGCGCTCCGGTTGACTAGCTGATGCGGCCTCCTGATACTCACGCAAACGCGCCCGGCGAGCCGCTGCCGGGCCCGGGAATCGGGTGGGGCATGATCCTCCTGGCAGGAACACTGAACAGGCCGCGGGCCTTCTCCCCGCCCTCCCGGCTCTCCACCTTCGATCAGCTCGGAACCGGCTCGCCCTCGACACCACCGCATCCCGCGACACCAATCGCTTCGATGAAATGGGCACTACCCGATTCAATGGGTAATGAAATGGGTAATGGATCGCTGAACATGGATCGGACGGCGACTTCCCTCGCATCGACGGATCGCCGCACACCCCGGGAGCCCCGCCATGTGGCCTGAGATCCTGGCCGCCGTCTTCGCCCTGCTGGCCGCCGCCCTCGGATTCCTCTTGTTCAGGGCCATGCGCCGCGAGGCTTCGCTCCGCGAGGAGCTGGGAGGCCTCAAGGCCCAGGACGCCGCCAACCTCCAGGCGCTTGCCGAACTCAAAGCTGGAGCCTCGGAGGCGGACACCCTCCGGACCGAGGCCGCAAGGCTCGAAACCGCTCTCGAGCACGAGCGCAGGGGCGCGGACGAGAAGATCCGCCTGCTCGAGGCCGCCGAGGAGAGGCTGAAGAAGGAGTTCGAGAACCTCGCGGGCCGCATCCTCGACGAGAAGGGCACCGCCCTGTCGGAGCAGAACCGCGAGAAGCTCTCGGCCGTCCTCCAGCCACTGAAGGAGCAGCTCGATGCCTTCAGGAAGCGCGTCGACGACGTCCACACCGAGGACTCGAAGCAGAGCCAGAGCCTCATCGAGCAGATCAGGCACCTGCAGGAGCTCAGCACCCAGGTGAGCAGGGACGCCGACAACCTGGCCAGGGCCATCAAGGGCGACGCCAAGGCGCGCGGCAACTGGGGCGAGCTGGTGGTGAGGCGCCTGCTCGAGAGCGCCGGCCTTGTCGAGGGCCGCCACTTCGAGGCGCAGAAGGTATTCACCGACGAAAACGGCGCCAGACTCGTCCCCGACTTCATCGTGAACCTGCCCGGCGACAGGGCGGTGGTGCTCGACTCGAAGGTCTCGCTCGTGGCCTACGAGCGATTCGCGTCGCAGGACGACGCCGACCAGGCCGGGAAGGACCTGAAGGAGCACATCGCCTCGGTGCGCGGCCACATTGCCGAACTCAGGGCCAAGGCCTATGAGAACCTCCTGGGCGACCGCACCCTCGACTTCGTCATGATGTGCATCCCGGTGGAGCCGGCGTTCCAGGCCGCCATGAACGCCGACCCCGAGCTGCAGTACGACGCAGCCGGAGGGAACGTGGTGGTCACCGGGCCCGTCACCCTCCTGCTCATGCTGAAGCTGGTGGCCCAGTTCTGGCGCCGCGACGACGAGGCCCGCAACACCCGCGAGATCGCCGACCGCGCCTCGGCCATCTACGACAAGGCACGCCTCCTGGCCGAATCCATCGAGAAGTCGCGCATCAAGGCCGCCGAGCTGACCCAGGCCATCGACGATTCCTTCGGCCGGCTCAGCGCAGGCCCGGGCAACCTGATCCGCCAGGTGGAGATGATGCGCCGCCTCGGCCTGAAGGTGAAGACACCAATCCCCACGGCCTTGGTGGACCGTGCGATGTCCGATTCCCTCGACGA
>JAUCPW010000053.1 GCA_030373045.1 Candidatus Fermentibacter sp. | reverse complement strand
CGCTGTCTCGTGGGCTCGGAGATGTGTATAAGAGACAGTCGCGGCCCTCTTCCCGCCAGACAGACCACGGATCGGTGGGCCGGTGACCGACTTCAGCAAGCCCCGCGGAGAGATGATCCGGAGGCTGGCGGCATCCGTCGACGCATCCGACGGGGCGGCGGTCCGCGTCCTCGATGCGATGGCCTCCATCCCCAGGCACCTGTTCGTGGAGCCGCCCCTCTGGCACAGGGCCTACGCCGACTGCTCGCTGCCCATAGGCCGGGGTCAGACCCTCAGCCAGCCGGCGACGGTTCTCGCCTGCCTCTCGGCGCTCGACCCCGGACCCTCGGATTCGATGCTCGAGATAGGCAGCGGAAGCGGATACCTGGCTTGCCTGGCCGGCAGGCTGTGCGGCCGCGTCACCGCAATAGAGACGATGCTCGACCTGGTCCACAGGTCGAGGAGGGTGATCGAGGGCCTCGGGCTGTCCAACGTCCACGTGAACTACGGCGACGGGAGCGCGGGATGGCCCTCCGGCGCGCCGTACGATTGCATACTCCTCAGCGCCGCCTCGCGGTCGGTCCACCCCGCCCTCTTCGACCAGCTCTCCGAGGGGGGCAGGCTGGGAGCCCCGGTACAGGCCGACGGGGGGCAGGTGCTCAGGTTCTTCAGGAAGACCGGCGGCATGGTGGCCGAGTACGGTGAGGCCGTGCCCTGCAGGTTCGTGCCGCTCACTGGGAGGTTCGGGTCGGATGGGTGAATGGATCCTCGCTAAACTGGCATTCCTGCCCGACTGGGCCCAGATGCTGCTGCTCTCCGCGATCCCCCTCACGGAGCTCAGGGCGAGCATCCCGATAGCGTTCACCCTGATGAAGGACGCGTGGGGCTGGAACTGGTGGCAGATCTACATCCTCGCGGTCGCGGGCAACATGCTCCCGGTGCCCTTCATACTCTGGCTGCTGGACCCCGTCAGCAGGTTCCTCTCGAGGTGGCGGATCTTCAGGAGGTTCTTCGAGGGAGTGTTCGAGCGGGCCAGGAAGAGGGCCGGGAGCAGCATAGAGAAGTACGAGGCGCTCGGTCTGGCCGTGTTCGTGGCCATACCCCTGCCGATGACCGGAGCCTGGTCGGGGTGCGTGGCCGCCATGCTCTTCGGCATCCCGTTCCGTCTGGCCCTTCCCTCGATCGCGCTCGGAGTGGCGGGGGCCGGGGCGATAGTGACCCTCGTGATGACCGGAGTGCTCGCCGGAGCGGGTTTCCTCATCGGGCGTTGACCCTCCGGAGAGTGCCAAGCTAGATTCGGTGACCGTCGGGGCGTAGCGCAGTCCGGCTAGCGCGCCTGGTTCGGGACCAGGAGGTCGGAGGTTCAAATCCTCTCGCCCCGACCACATTTCTCCGGGAGTCCGATGGCCGGACCTTTCAGCACGGTTTCGATCGCCGGTTCCGCGGATGCGCCCGAAGGGGATCTCGCATTCGCGAGGAGGCTGGGCTTCCTTCTCGGCTCGTCCGGCTACACCGTGGTCTGCGGTGGAGGCCCCGGCGTGATGGAGGAGGCCTGCAGGGGCGCACGGGACGCCGGCGGGCTGACTGTCGGTATCCTGCCCGGCACGGATCCTTCCGAGGGGAATCCCTTTCTGGACATCGTTCTGCCCACCGGGCTCGGGCTCGGCCGGAACAGGGCCGTGGCCCTTGCCGGATCGTGCCTCGTGGCGGTCGGCGGCGCGAACGGCACACTGTCCGAGATCGCATGCGCGCTCCAGGCCGGGAGGCCTGTGTGCTGCCACGGGACATGGTCAGTGATACCGGGCGTGGCCCAGGCCGCGACCCCGGAGGAGGCCTTCTCGTTCGTCGAGGAGTGCGGGAGGAGACGGTCATGAGGAACGCAGAGGATCTCGAGAGGCTGATCAGGAACGTCCCCGACTTCCCCAGGCCGCCCGTCGTCTTCAAGGACATCACGACGATCCTCACCGAACCCGGCGCGCTCGGAGACGCGGTCACGCTGCTCGAGCGCAGGACGGCCTCGATCAGGTACGATGCGGTGGCCTCGATCGAATCGAGGGGCTTCGTGTTCGGGGCTGTCCTGGCCGAACGGAGGGGCCTGCCGCTGGTGCTCGTCAGGAAGCCCGGCAAGCTGCCGGCAGAGACGATAGGGGAGGACTACGACCTGGAGTACGGCAGCGCGAGGATAGAGATGCACAAGGGCTCCCTCCCCTCCGGGACCAGGGTGTTCGTGGTCGACGACCTCGTAGCCACCGGCGGATCAGCGCTGGCCGCCTGTCGTCTCGTGGAGAGGGACGGCGGTATCGTCGCGGGAGCCGGCTTCATCGTGAACCTCGAGTTCCTCGGCGGGCGGGCCCGCCTCGAGGATGCAGGCTATCAGGTCGGGTTCGTCATAAGAGTCGATTCGGAACAGCCGGTTTGACCCGGCCGGGCGCCGGGTCTCATATTCCGATCCTGGTTCCGGGGGCACTCCGCCTCCGGGGCAGTCACGTCGAAAGGTGGTTTCCATGAGGTTCCTCCTCACGTTGTCCATGGCCGCAATGCTGGCTTTCCTGCCGGGATGCGGCGAGAAGCCCGCCGATGAGCAGGGTGCGGACTCCACTGCGGTTGCCGGCGATCAGGGCGTTCCCCGGATCGACCTCCAGACCCCCGAGCTGGCAGTCGGCCAGTGGATCTCCTACGGCGTCAACCAGGATTCGGCCGAGGTGAAGCTCTCCGTAGTCTCCACGCAGGACATGGCCGGCGTCGAGTGCTTCTGGGTCCAGGTCGAGGGCCAGGGCGAATCCGTCCAGATCCTGGTCGATCCCGCCCAGATCCGCGATGTGATGACCAGGACGTCCGAGACCGCCAACGAGTTCTATGCCGATCCCGCCGCCTACGTCGCGGCCAACGTGCCGTCCGACCCCAGGCAGATGCTCACCACCGAGGAGAACATCCAGAACTTCATGGCCCTCGTCGGCGCCATCAAGATGGTGAAGGTCATGGACAACGGCACGCTGATGGCCTACGACCTCTCCAACGTCCCCGCCACGATCGAGCCCGTCCTGTCCGACTCCGCGTTCCTCGCGCAGCTCCAGGCCGGGATGCAGATCGAGGTCGGCGACGAGGCCGCCACCGACAGCCTGATCGAGAAGATCTCCCAGTACGAGTTCACCGCCGAGAACACCGACATGGACATCGCCGGCACCGGCATGGGCGGCTCGCTGTTCACGATGACCGGACCCGAGATGACGGCCGAGGTGTTCCTCTGCGCCGACCTCCCGATCATCCCGCTGGGATACGCGAAGGCCACCAGGGCCACCGACGGTGACGAGCAGATCCTGAGCGTCCGCGGCTTCGGCATGGAGGGCGCCGTGGACCTCATGCCCGGAGCCCCCGCCCAGACCGTGGACGTGGCTCCGATGGTCCAGATGCTCATAATGCAGATGCAGAGCCAGATGCAGCAGCCCCAGGGGGCGCAGGGCAACCTCTAGCCTCCCCGGTCGGTCCCATGCGGAGAGCCCCGGCGCAGGCCCCGGCTCTTATCACAGATGCCCCAAACTTTTTAGGATAT
>JAUCPW010000052.1 GCA_030373045.1 Candidatus Fermentibacter sp. | reverse complement strand
GTGTATAAGAGACAGCGCCTGGACCGAGGCGGGGGGGGAGATCCTCTTCGTCGAGAGCACGACGATGCCGGGCACGGGAAAGCTTTCGCTCACGGGGCAGCTCGGCGACGTGATGAAGGAGTCGGCGCAGGCCGCGCTGACCTGGGTCAGGGCTCATTCCTCGGAGTACGGCTGCACGGCGGATTTCCAGAAGATGGACATCCACGTCCACGTGCCCGCCGGAGCCACTCCCAAGGACGGCCCTTCCGCAGGCGTGGCGATGGCCCTCTCGATCCTCTCGGCAGTCTGCGGCAGACCTCTCAGGGCGGACTCGGCGGTCACCGGGGAGCTCACGCTCCACGGCAGGGTGATGATGATAGGGGGACTCAAGGAGAAGGTCCTGGGGGCGCATTCCGCCGGCATCCGGAGGGTCCTCCTGCCGCGTGACAATACCAGGGATCTGGAGGAGATAGACGAGTCGCTGAGGCGGGAGATGGAGTTCGTGGCCATCGACAGGATCGAGGATGCCGTCGGCATTTTCCTCGTCGGGGACGGTGTTTGATGAAGCGAATCGTGGCACTTGCGCTGGCGCTTTCGATCACGGCATGCGGCAGACAGCCCGACAGGCTGGTCGACGGGAGCGGCCGGGTGGTGTACGGCCGCCTGACCGGCATGGACGCAGCCAGAGCCGAGTTCGACGGTTTCTCCGTACCGCTGCCCGAAGGGGATGCTTCGGTCCTGCTCAGGAGCGGGGCGCTCTACAGGGGGAGGGTCTCACTCGAATCCGGAGTCCTCACCGTTTCGGAGTCGGGCCGCGAGACAGGCCTCGAGATACGCGACGTGGCCGCAGTGACATGGGGGCCTTCCTCCACGCAGTCCCTGCTGCTGGATGTCCATGCCTGCGCCGGCTGGACCGACACCCACGTGGAGGTCGAACAGGGCTCCAGGATCGTGGTGCTGGCCGCAGGCCGCTCCATCGTGGGCACGGGGGCGACCGATCCGGAGGGTCTGGAGCGGACGGCCACGACTCTCTCCCTGGCGCCGGCATCGCCGGACGGTTGCCTCGTGGGCCGGATCGGATCCGACGGGGAGCCCTTCCCGATCGGAGAGTCCTGGTCCGGCATCGCAGGGCGGGCGGGGAACCTCGAGCTGGCCGTTAACGCCCCCTCGCAGGGCGCCCCCTCGGGGTGCTACACGGTGTCGATCACCGTCGAGAGCGACGGAGGAGATGCGCCATTCGCGATCTTCCCGGCGAAGTGAGCGGATCATTGACTTCCGTCCTCCGTCAACTCTAGATTTTATGAAGTTATGATATTCATGCCGGCCAGCCGGGCCCCGGGCGGGACCGGGCGCCGGAAACGGATATGGAGGTGTCGGATGCGTTCGTTCCTGTTCGTACTGGCGCTCTTGGCGCTCTCCGTGCCTGCCCTGGCCTCCTCCACCTACACGATAGGGTACGGCGACACGCTCTGGGATCTGTCGATACGATTCTACGGCACCCCCGAGTTCTGGGACGACATCCTGGCGGCCAACCCGCAGATCGCAGGCGTCGAATACCTGTCGCCGAGCATGGAGATCGTCCTCCCCGGATCGCCGACCGGTTTTGCGGGAACCTCCGTTTACACCAGCCTTCCGTCCTACGTGCAGGCACCCACGCTGACAGCCACCGTGCCCATGCTGAGCAGGATCAGGCTCGAGAACGCAGGCTTCGTCGCCACAGGCCCCCTGGCCTCGCCGGGCTCGGTTCTCGCGGTCAACGTCGAGGATCAGGAGATCGAGAGCAACGACGACGCCTACACCGGTGACATAGTCGAGATCGACATGGGCTCGGGCGACGGCGTTTCCGTCAACAGCGTCTTCAGGGTGCTCGAACCCGGGGAGACGGCCTTCGAGCCCGAGACCGGCGAGGAGATAGGCTTCATCGTGCGCGTGGCCGGGCTCCTCAGGGTCACCTCCGTGACCGAGACCACCTCGATCGCGCTCGTGGAACACAGCTTCCTGCCGATCAACGCGGGCGACCTGATAGAATGGTACGAACCGGCGCAGGACGTCGCCGTCAACACCACACCGGCCGCCGAGGACCAGACGGCATGGGTCATAGGTCTCCAGGACCCCGACTTCTCCAGGACCTACGCCTACGACGTGGTCTATCTCGACAGGGGAACCGAGTCGGGGCTCGAACCCGGTGACGTCTTCGTCATCTACAACTACGGCGACATAGCCGAGGACGTGGCCGGCAACAGGGTCATCACGGCCGACATCCCCATCTCGGAACTTGTCGTGCTGACAGCCGGTCCCACCACCTGTTCCGCGCTGGTCTCCTCCAACATCACGGGCGATCTCGTGGACGTCGGCGACAGGATCCACCTGGCGAGGAGGCAGACCGCCCAGACTGGCTCCAGATGAGTTGGAAGGTCCTGGTGAGGGCGGAGAACCCGTCCCCCGGGACGCTCGCGACTCTCGAGGAGCTCACCGGACTGGGAAGGGGCGAGGTTCTGCTCGCCCTGAGGAGGACCGGCCTCGTGGTGGGCGAGGATTTCGACGAGGAGAGGGCGCGGGCCCTCTCCCGCACCCTTGGCGATCTGGGGCTCAGCTGCTCGGTGAGCCCTTCCGCCATCCCCGAGGCTACGCAGTTCAGGGTCGTCCTCACGGGCTTCAGGCCCGGCTACAGGGCCAGGCTCCGCGAAACCCTCCAGAAGCTCTCCGGACTGCCGCCGGAGCAGATAGTCGTCTGGCTGTCGAGGATCCCGTTCGTCCTCAAGGATTCCGTCGACCACGAGACGGCCCGGCAGATCAAGAGGATCCTCGTCGAAGCCGGCGGGATGGTGGACCTCAGGCAGACCCGGGAGAATCCTGCGCAGCCGCCTGCCGGAAGGCCGGCCGCTGCGCCCGCCTCCCAGGCGGCACCCGAACAGCATCCAGCACACTCGATCCAGGAGACTGACCCTGCGGCACCGCGTCCGGCCGTCCCGCCGGACGCCTGCTCCCCACCGCCGGAACCTGCCGGAGCATCGGCGTCTCCTGGAGATCCCCCCGTCGATCCCCCGCCCTGTCCCGCGCAGGACGAGCCTCCGCTCCTCCCCGAGAGCCGCATGCCCGGGCAGGCGCCCCCCGCCCTGTGCTTCAGGTGGCCGGGCAGGTCGCCCCAGGAACCCCCGGTGATCCCGACCCCGGAGGACCTGCAGAGGATCCCTCAGTCTTCGTGCGACACCCCTCCGGTGCTGTCCCGTCCGCCTTCCGCAAGGTCCGGATCGCTTTCGGTCTACCTCAACGCGGTCTCCGGCGAGGCGGTCGAGTCCCTTCTCGAGACCCTGTGCGAAAGGCTCGAGTTCAGGCGCGAAGAAGCCCTCGCCCTCGTAGGGAGTCCGCCTCCGGTCAGGATAGCCTCGGGACAGCCGCCCGGGAAGGCGGCCGAGATCGCCGCCATGCTGGAAGGCCCGGGCGTCACCCTGAGCCTCTGTTCCACCCGGCCGTCCAGGCTGCCGAGGGAGTCGGCGCATGACGGGTTCATGAGCTGGCTCAACCGGAATGGATGATACCGCAAGGGACTACCTGGATTTCGCCGCGCTCGAGAAATCGCTCTCGAGGGCGACCGTCGCGGCTTATCGGTCGGATCTCGCGGAGGCGGAACTCTGGTTCGAGGGGGAGGGCTCCAGGCTCGACTCGGCGGATGCCGGCTCGATCGCACGTTACGCGTCCTCTCTCGGCGAGGCGGGCATCTCGCCCGTGTCCATCAGGCGAAAGATATCCGTCCTGAGGGGATATTTCCGATATCTGGAGTCCGAGGGTCTCAGGAGCGGCAATCCCGTTGCCGATCTCCCGCCGGCCCGCGTCCCCGGCAGGCTGCCGGACGTCCTCTCGCCCAAGGCGGCGGCCGCTCTCGTGGAGGCCTTCGATGGGAGCACGCCGGTTTCGGCGAGGAACAGGGCGATGCTGGAGCTGGCCTACGGATGCGGCCTGCGCGAGAGCGAGATAACCGGCCTCACGACGGACAGGATCTCCCTGGAGGATGAATGGGTGAGACCCGAGGGCAAGGGCGGCCGTGAGCGGCTCGTCCCGCTCGGGGGAGTCGCGGCGCGCTGGCTCGGGCGGTTCATGGCCGGGCCCAGGCTCGAGATCCTCGGCGGGAGGTCGAGCAGATACGTGTTCCCCGGAAGGGGAGGCCGGCCCCTCTCGCGCATGACCTTCTGGAACGTCGTCAGGCGGGCGGCCGTCCTGTCGGGGGTGCCCCTCTCCACCCATCCCCACACGCTCAGGCATTCCTTCGCGACCCATCTGCTCGAGGGCGGAGCCGATCTCAGGGTCGTCCAGGAGCTCCTCGGGCACGCCGACATCAGGACCACCGAGATCTACACCGACATAGACAGGACCTGGCTCGTGGAGGTGATGAGGACGTGCCACCCGAGATCAGGCCGATGACCGGCTTCCCCAGCTCCTTCCAGTCCTCGTGGCAGGTCGCCAGGGCGCTGTACCACATGGTCCTCTGGAGCGGGGGCAGGCGTGCGACGGTCTGGATACCTCAGTTCGCCTCCCTCAGGAACCATGTTCGTGAGATATCGCGGAGCGCAGCCGGATCGAGGGTCGAGAAGCTGTCGAGGACGCTCAGCCTGTGGCCGGATCTGGCCGAGGTGTCGGCGTCCCTCCCGGCGGATTCGGCGGCCGAGCTCATGTCGGCATGCCTCGACGAGGCCGCGGCGCTGCTCGAGCTGGGCTATCCCTCCGGTGAGGGCCTCGACTTCGTGACCAGGATGCCCTCCCCGGGATCCAACGGCAGGCGCACTCCGGCCGAGATGAGGTCGGCCGTCCACCATCTCGGCGGCGACTTCCAGCTCCTCAGGACCATGATGAGGGTCCCCGATCCCTTCGCCCCCTGCCTCAGGGTCACTTTCTCCGTCTGGCCGCGCTACCTTCCCCCCGGAGAACACGAGAGCCTGCTCCTGTCGCATCCCGGCGGAAGGCTCCCCACCACCGTGCACTATCGCAGGGACCTGAGAGGATACGCCCTCCTGTGCATGTTCGACCTCTCGGCCAGGCTGAAGGCCGCGGAGGGGATCCAGATGTCCCACGCCGGCTTCGGCGCCTTCGCGGATGAGCTCTCCTGAAGCCCCTGTAGTACTTAGCACCGGCGTGGCGCGGGGCTGGACGTGGACCAGGTGCTACCTGGCCGGCGATCCGGCCACGCGCAGGGCGGTCCTGGTGGATCCCTCCACCATGGACGCCGATGAGCGCACCCGCGTGGACAGGATGCTCTCCGGGTGGGACGTGGGGCTCGTGGTGCTCACACACGGCCACTGCGACCACATCTCGGACGCCCGCTGGTGGAGCGGGAGGCTCGGCGTCCCTCTGGCGGGGCACCCCGACGACCTGCCGCTCTTCACCGATCCCGACCTCAACGGCTCCGAGGCCTTCGGAAGGAGGCTCTCGACCGGGGGCCTGGACCTCGAACTGAACCATGGCGACAGGCTCGAGGAAGGCGTACCGGCTTCCGTCGTCATACACCTCCCCGGGCACAGCCCCGGCAGCATCGGCCTGCTCTTCCCGGGGCATCTCGTCTCCGGCGACACCCTCTTCAAGGGTTCCATCGGGACCGACAGCCTGCCCGGCCTGGGCCCCCTCTGGGGCGCCTCCATCACAGTCGAGATTGAGTCCATCCGGACGAGGATCTTCACGCTCCCCCCCGGAACCGTGGTGCACCCCGGGCACGGACCCGACACCACGGCCGGCGGCGAGGCACGCTCCAATCCGTTCGCCGCCGTACGCTAGAGTCTTCATAATAGGCCCCTGAACCCGGACCGGGCGCCCCCGGCCCGGAGGCATACTTCAAGCACCTGGAGGACAGATGAATCCGTTCGTTCTCGCAGCGATACTGAGCGGGGTCCTCCCGCCGGCCTCCGAGGTCCCTCTGATGCTCTCCGGAGAGAGCCGCTCGGTCTTGCTCGAGGACGGTTCGGCCTGGGTTCGAATCCTCGAGCAGGACTACGTCTTCCTCAGGGTCTCATCGGACCCCGCCGCCAGCCTGACCGCCTATGACGAGGAGGGCGAGGTCCTCGCCACGAGCGAGCGGGGCGGGCTCCTGCTCTCCGCCTTCGCCGACTACTGGTTCTTCGTCGAGGTGAAGGGGGCTCCCGGCTCCAGCGTAGAGATCACCGTCGCCGACAAGGCCCCCGTGCTCATGGCTCCGACTTCGGTCCAGTCGGGTGCCGTGTCGGCCAACGAGATGAGCGAGGCCTTCAGGTTCGTCCCCCCGAGGGAGGGCGCCTGGCGCTTCGAACTCGACGGGACGAGCTCCACCGACCTGGATCTGGATGTATACGGGCCCGGGATGGACCTCTGGTCCGGCGGATACAGCGCGGAGGGCGACGAGACCGTACAGGTCTGCGCCATGCCGTCCGAGACCCTCGTGGTGGTGGTTTCGAGGTACAACAAGGCGGGCGATGGAGCCTTCTCGCTCTCGGCCACGCGCACCGGAGCCTTCCCCTCGCTGTCGGGGACCCGCACGGGGACCCTCGACGGGAACAACTACGTCGCCAGGTTCAGGGTGGCTGCGTCGGACCTGCGGAGGATGCTCGACCTGGGCAGCTCCTCCGAGTCGGGGGACATCGATCTCGCACTCTACGACATCGAAGGCGAGTACCTCGCGGGCTCGTCGACCTACTCCTGCCAGGAGGCTCTTCTGCTTCCGGTCGGGGGCGACGGCT
Organism: Candidatus Fermentibacter sp.; assembly: GCA_030373045.1. Lineage (NCBI taxonomy): Bacteria > Pseudomonadati > Candidatus Fermentibacterota > Candidatus Fermentibacteria > Candidatus Fermentibacterales > Candidatus Fermentibacteraceae > Candidatus Fermentibacter > Candidatus Fermentibacter sp. Next base: position 7,409 of record JAUCPW010000052.1, on the reverse strand, counting down.
ACATAGCCGAGGTGACGGCCTACGACTTCGGCGATTCTGACCGGATCAGATACGAGATCAGCGAGATGGGCGGGCTCGAAGCAGTGAGGGGCGAGCGCCTCGACACCCTCGTGACGCTCTCGTCGGGCAGGTCGTTCGTGGTGGGCATCTCCCCTCCGTCCGGCTGCATGCTGGAGATAGCCGCCCTGTTCGAGAAGACCAGGGATGGCGACTTCACGGTCTTCAGGAGCGACGGCCCGCCGGTGGTCTCCCTCACGACCGAGCGGGGAGACGAGCGGCTGGCCATGTGGGTCGAGGGAGGGGACACCCTCTGGGTGAGCCCCGGATTCGCGAGCAACGTCGATGCGACAGAGTGCAGGCTCACCATCTCCCCCTCGCGGCCAGCCGTGCTGTCGGGCACTGTGCGCGGACAGCTCGACCCGTCCGCTCCGGTCGCGGTGTTCCAGGCCAGGTCGGAGGCGGATGCCGTCCTGAGCATCCGGCTGAGGGGGGCCGAGAGGGAGACCGACTTCGACCTCTTCGTGTCCGGCCCGGGGCTGGACAGGATGGCACAGGGGTGGGTCAGCTCCGCTGATGCAGCCGGCGACGAGGAGATCTCCTTCCACACCCGCGAGGCGGCAACCTATGCGGTCACCGTATACACCTACGAGCGCAACGGTCAGGGACCCTTCACGTTATCGGCCGAGATCATCCCCGACGAGCCCCTCGCCGCTCCAGGCGGCCCGGGGGAGACCTGGGCGGTCATAGCCGGCATCAGCGGCTACCCGTCCGCCGCCGCAGTCCTCGACAGGGCCAGCATGGACGCACTCGACTTCTACAGGTTCCTCGTCACGGGCCAGGGAGTGGATCCCGACCACATCATCCTCCTCGTGGACGAGACGGCCACTGCGGACGCATTCCGCGGAGCGGTGGGAGAGGCCCTCTCGGCCGCGGGCGAGGGCGACGTCCTGTACGTGTTCTTCAGCGGCCACGGCGGCCAGGACGTCCCGGGCAGCGGGGGCACCGAGGAGGCCGACGCCACCGACGAGACGATCTGCCTCTACGACGAGGACGTGAGCGACGACTGGCTTGCCGGGAAACTGTCGGGGAACGCCGCAGGGGTCGTCCTGCTCGCCGATGCCTGCCATTCCGGCGGACTGGTGAACGACTTCGACGAGGGTTCCAACGTGCTGGTCCTCACCGCCGCCAGGGAGGACCTGAGCGTCAGCGAGAGGATCCTGACACCCATACTGCTGGACGGCGCCGGAGGAGAGGCCGACGAGGACGGGAACGGCCTCGTCACCGCCGGCGAACTGGCGACCTACGTGGACTCCCGGCTCCAGCTCGTCTGCCCGGTCTGCGACGCCACCATCGACCCCAGGACCGCGCAGTGCCCGGACTGCGGCTCGGTGCTCAAGGGCGAGAACAGGGTACCGCGCCCGGAGCAGGGAGTCTTCGTGGATCCCGGTACCGTGCTCGCGGTCACGAGGGGAGGCGGCAGTGGGAGATAGGGATCTCCACCCCCTCGAGGTCGCCCTTCTGACCAGCCTGGACGCCAGGGGCGAGGCCTGGGACGACGAACTGATCGGAACGGAAGGGCTCCCCGACGAGGGCTCCTACCGGCGGGCATCGCAGTGGCTCATCTCGAGAGGACTCGTGGAGGAGACCACTGTTCCCGGTGAGACCCGGGTGGAACTCGGCCCGCTGGGCCTGGAATGCGCGGCGGCCGGCGGCATTCCCGAAATACTGCTGCTGGGGATGATCTCCGCGGGCGTCAGCGACCTGCCTGCGGCACAGGCCGACTCCAGGTTCGAGCCGGCACGCTGGGGAAGCGCGCTGGGGGCTCTCGTGAAGGCCGGCCTCGTCTCGAGGGACGGCGCAGGGCTCTCGGCCTCCGGAACCGGTTCCGGCGTCTTCGGAAGGTTGTGGGAGACCGTCTACACGCCGCTTTCCGCAGGCCGATCCGTGGTTCTCGAGGCGCTGGACGGCGACGTGGCCGCGCTCGTGTCGGAGAGGAGCCCCAGGAGGGGCAGGGGCAGGGCGGAGTTCGTCCTCTCCGCCTCGGCCAGGCAGAAGCTGCACCTCAACGAGGCGGGCAGGGCCGCCTTCGAGCGCGCCAGGACCGAGCGCATCGCCGGGCAGCTCACGCCCGCGATGCTGGCCGACGGATCGTGGCGCGAGGTGAGGTTCAGGCGCTACGACACGGACATCCCCGCAGCCAGGATGCACTCCGGGAGGCTCCACCCCTACCGGGTCTTCCTCGATTCGATCCGGAGGAAGCTCGTGGCCCTCGGGTTCAGCGAGATGAAGGGTTCCATCGCGGAGAGCGAGTTCTGGAACTGCGACGCCCTCTTCATGCCCCAGTTCCATCCCGCGAGGGACATACACGATGCCTACTTCCTCGATACCGGCGGCAGGCGGTTCGAACCCGCGGCCGACATCCTCGCGAGGGTGGCGGCGGCCCACAGGAGCGGCGGCGGCACGGGCAGCAGAGGCTGGGACTACGAATACGACGAATCCAGGGCGGGCCTTCCCGTGCTCAGATCCCAGGGTACTGCGCTCTCGGCGAGATGTCTCGCCTCTTCGCCGCGCTCGCCCGGGAAGTATTTCGCAATCGCCCGCTGCTTCAGGTACGACCAGGTCGATGCGACGCACCTGCCGGACTTCTTCCAGATCGAGGGCATCGTCCTGGGCGAGGGCACGAACCTCCGTCATCTCGTCGGACTCCTGAGGCTGTTCGCGACCCAGTTCGCGGGGGCCGGGAGCTACAAGCTCTACCCGGGGTACTTCCCGTTCACCGAGCCTTCGGTGGAGATGCACATACTCCATCCCGCCACGGGATGGATGGAGATGGGCGGCGCCGGGCTGTTCCGCCCCGAGGTGACGGAGCCTCTCGGAGTGAACGTCCCCGTGATCGCCTGGGGGCTCGGGCTCGACAGGATGGCCATGACCGCCATGGGCCTCTCCGACATCCGTGACCTGATGACCGACGACATCGGCAGGCTGCGGGCGATGAGGGTCAGGCCCGAGAGGATGCCCGGCGGCGGGGGAGGTGTGCCTCGTGCCTAAGATCGAGGTCTCCGCGGAGGAGCTGGCCAGGCTCTCGGGATGCGACTTCACCCTGGGTGGAGGTCTCGAGGACATGCTCGTGCCGCTCAAGGCCGAGCTCAAGTCCTCGGGCGACGTGCTCAAGATAGAGCTCAACGACACCAACAGGCCCGACCTCTGGTGCGTGGAAGGCGTCGCGCGCGGCCTGGCGGCGCTCTCCGGAAGACGGCGCAGATACCTGCAGGACCTTGCCGCCCCCGATGCCGGGATCGAGGTAGATCCGTCCACGGCGGCGGTGCGTCCCTGGATCGCCGCCTTCCTCGCCGACGGCCCCGGGCTTTCCGAGGGCTGCCTCGAATCGCTGATCGCCTCCCAGGAGAAGCTGGCCTCCTCGTTCGGCAGGAACCGCAGGACGGCGGCGATCGGGTTCTACCGCTCGGGCGACATCGCATTCCCGGTCAGGTACTCTGCCGTCCCGCCCGGTTCCGTGAGCTTCGTCCCGCTGGGGCAAGAGTCCCCGATGACCCTGTCGGAGATCCTGGAACAGACCGAGACTGGCCGGAAGTACGCCGGGCTGCTCTCGGGCATGGAACTCCACCCCCTCCTGACGGACGCACGCGGATGCGTGCTCTCGTATCCGCCCGTCATCAACAGCGACGGCACCGGCAGGCTCAGGGCGGGCGACCGCGACATCTTCTGCGAGGTCACCGGCACCGACTGGACGACCGTCCAGCTCACCGCCTCCATCCTCGCATGCAACCTCGAGGACCGCGGCTTCGTGATCAGACCCGCCGTCGTCTCCTACGACAGGGCAGCACCCTCCGGCGGGAAGTCGACGGTCACGCCCCTCCGGTTCGCCGACCGCCTCCGTGCGGACCGCGCCGGGATAGGCCGCATCACGGGCGACGTGCCGTCGGATGCCGACATCGAACGCGCGCTGTCCCGCATGGGCTGGGATGGATGGACGATCGGCGCGGACGGGGTGGAGGCGGTCATGCCCCCCTACCGGCACGACGGGCTCCACTGGGTCGACCTGGTCGAGGACATAGCCATCGGCTACGGCATCGACAGGTTCGAGCCCCTTCCGCCGGAGGGCTGCACCATGGGCTCGACCGCCCCCGTGGAGGACCTCGCCGACGCGGTCAGGATAATGCTGACGGGAGCCGGCTGCGAGGAACTGCTGCTCCCCGTGCTCACCTCCGCGGCCAGGCCCGGCACGCCGCCCGGGATAGTCAGGATCCTGAACCCAATGACCTCGGAATACGGCGCCGTCAGGAACAGCCTGCTGCCGGGCCTTCTGGCGGCCGAATCCGCGAGCGCCCACGCCCCCTATCCCCACAGGCTGTTCGAGATAGGGGAGGTGCTCGAGGACGACGGCGGTCCGGGAGGTCCGCACACGGCGGTGCGGATGGCCCTGGTCATCACGGGGAACGACGCGGGCTTCGGCGAGGTGCACTCCGTCATCGCCCTGGTGTGCTTCGGCCGGGGGCTCTCCCTCTCGCTCTCCCCCGCCGACGACCCGAGGTTCATCCCCGGGAGGTGCTGCCGGGTCGTGATAGACGGGAAGGATGCAGGTGTGATGGGCGAGATCCACCCCGCGATCCTGACGGAACTGGGCATAGCAAGGCCCTCTGCCGCGATCGAGACGGGCCTGGAGTACCTCGGTGGGGATATTCAGGGTTGAGGCGCCGTTCGAGCCGGCGGGCGACCAGCCTCGCGCCATCGGGGAACTCGCCGGGGGCATCGAGGCCGGCATCCCCTGGCAGACCCTCCTCGGGGTGACCGGCTCCGGCAAGACCTACACCATCGCCAGGGTCATCGAGCGGTTCGACAGGCCGGTTCTCGTCCTCAGCCACAACAAGACCCTGGCGGCCCAGCTCTACGGAGAACTCAGAGGCTTCTTCCCCTCGGCCGCCGTCGAGTACTTCGTCAGCTACTACGACTACTACCAGCCGGAGGCGTACATCCCTTCATCCGACATGTTCATCGAGAAGGATGCCGATCTCAACGACGAGCTCGACCGGCTGAGGCTCAAGACCACCGCCGCCCTCCTCTCCAGGCGCGACGTGATCGTCGTGGCGTCGGTGAGCTGCATCTACGGCCTGGGCAACCCCTCCACCTTCCGGACCACCCGTATCGAACTCTCGAGAGGGGACGTACTGCCGCCCGAGGACCTCTGCATGTCCCTGGTGCAGATGCAGTACGAGAGGAACGACATAGCCCTGACGCGAAGCCGGTTCAGGGTTCGCGGGGATGTCGTGGACGTCGTTCCGTCCTACGCCGATACCGGGGTGCGCATCGAATTCTTCGGCAACGAGATAGAGTCGATCCGCGAGATCGACCACCTCACCGGGAGGCTCCTGGGGGAGATCGACAGGGCGTACATCTATCCCGCCAAGCACTTCGTCACTGCCGCCCCCGACCTGGACAGGGCGATAACCCTCATAGAGAAGGAGCTCGAGGCGAGGCTGCTCTGGCTGAAGGCGCGGGGGAGGATACTGGAGGCCCAGAGGCTCCAGTCGAGGACGGGCTACGACCTCGAGCTGCTCTCCCAGACCGGCTACTGCCCGGGCATCGAGAACTACAGCCGCCACCTCGCCGGAAGGGCCGAGGGGGAGAGGCCTGCATGCCTCCTGGACTATTTCCCCGAAGACATGATCGTGTTCATAGACGAGTCCCACAGGACCATCCCCCAGATCAGGGGGATGTACAGGGGTGACAGGGCGAGGAAGGAGACCCTGGTCGAACACGGCTTCCGCCTGCCCTCGGCGCTGGACAACAGGCCCCTCTTCCTCGAGGAGTTCGAGGCTGTCTCCGGCCAGAAGATCTGCCTCTCCGCGACGCCGGCCCCGTACGAGCTGGAGAAGTCGGAACGAGTCGTGGAGCTCATCGTGCGGCCCACCGGGCTTGTGGACCCCGTTCTCATCGTGCGTCAGGCCACCGGGCAGGTCGACGACCTGCTGGAGGAGACGAGGCGCACCGTGGAGAGCGGGGGCAGGGTGCTCGTGACGACTCTCACGAAGAAGATGGCTGAGCAGCTCGCATCCTTCATGGAGGATCTGGGCATCAGGGCCAGGTACGTCCACAGCGAGATAGACGCGCTGGAGAGGGTTTCGATCCTCCGCGACCTCAGGCTCGCCGAGTTCGACGTGCTCGTCGGGGTGAACCTGCTCAGGGAGGGGCTCGACCTTCCCGAGGTGTCCCTCGTGGCCGTGCTCGACGCCGACAAGGAGGGCTTCCTCCGTTCGAGGACCAGCCTGATACAGACCGCCGGCCGCGCTGCCAGGAACCTGGCCGGGCGGGTCATCCTGTACGCCGACACGGTCACGGATTCCATGAAGGACGCGATGGAGGAGACCGGACGCAGGCGTTCCATCCAGCTGGCGTACAACGAGGCGCACGGGATCGTCCCGAGGGGGATCGTGAAGACCCGGGAGGAGATACTCCGCACCACCAGCATAGCGGATTCCGCCGGGAAGGCCGGCCCCGCCCCAGACCTCTCCGACCTTCCCGCAGATCCCGAGAAAGCTGTTGCGCGCATAGAGGCCCTGATGCTGGATGCCGCCTCGAGGCTGGAGTTCGAGGAGGCCGCGAAACTCAGGGACGAGCTGCGCAGGCTTCTCCCGGCCACCGGACGCACCGGACCCTCCCGGGGTTGACACCCCTGCGGCCTCCGTCCATACTAGCCTCGCAAGTACCCACAACCCTTGAAAGGGGGCTCTTGATGAAGAGGGTTCTTTTCGTACTCGGTGCCCTTGCAGTCGCGGCCTTCGCGGCAAACAGCGTTCAGCTGGATCGCCCGCTGTACATCCCCGGGACCGACGCAACGTTGTCGTATGACGACGCCTCCGCCAACTGGCTGACCTGGGGCGGGCTCTACAGGGGTGTATGGTTCAACGTGACGGACTTCGGCACCACCGGCACCTGGGAGGCCGACAACACCGAGTTCTGGTTCTACCACCACTCGAGCTATCCCTGGGACACCGCCTCCTTCTACGCCGAAGTCTACAATGGCGACGTCTCCACCCCGGTCACCCTGCTGAACCAGACCTCCGTCACCGCCACCCACTATGCCGCGGTGTACGCCAACTACTCCTCCCCCCTCATCACCGAGGAGCAGTTCTGGGTCCTGATCAACACCGAGATGTCCGGCGGCGGCTGGCCTTCGGTGCTGGGCGACCCCACCTACTCGACCGACCACAGCTTCTTCAGCGATGACTTCATCGTCTGGGAGCCGTGGGGCATGGGCGACTACTTCATCCGCACCACCGGCGAGTTCTCGCTGAACAGCGAAACCTGGGGCGCCATCAAGGCCCTGTACAACTAGTACCTGTTCCGGTTCTGTCTCTTATACACATCTGACGCTGCCGACGAGTTCCGAA
>JAUCPW010000051.1 GCA_030373045.1 Candidatus Fermentibacter sp. | reverse complement strand
GGAAAAGCTCGACGCCCTGGACGCCTGGGACCTCGATTCCCGGCTCGAGATGGCGATGGATGCGCTGCGCTGCCCGCCCGGAGAGACCCCGGTCAAAGTCCTCTCGGGGGGTGAACGGAGGCGGGTCGCCCTCTGCCGGCTTCTGCTCCAGAAGCCAGACATCCTGCTGCTCGATGAGCCGACCAACCACCTCGACGCCGAGTCCGTCGCCTGGCTGGAGCGCCACCTCCAGCAGTATGCGGGCACCGTGATCGCCGTCACGCACGACCGCTACTTCCTCGACAACGTGGCGGGATGGATCCTGGAACTGGACCGGGGGGAAGGGATCCCCTGGAAGGGAAACTACTCGTCGTGGCTCGAGCAGAAGCGGACCCGGCTCCAGAAGGAGGAGAAATCGGAGACGGAGCGCCAGAAGACCCTCCAGCGCGAGCTGGAGTGGATCCGGATGTCCCCCAAGGGGCGCCATGCGAAATCCAAGGCCCGGATCAGCGCCTACGAGAACCTCCTGTCCCAGGAGACGGAGGCCCGGTCAAAGGATCTGGAGATCTATGTCCCGCCCGGACCGCGGCTGGGGAAGCTCGTCATCGAGGCCGAGGCCGTCAGCAAGGCCTACGGCGACCGCCTTCTCGTGGACAAGATGTCCTTCAGCCTGCCCCCGGGCGGCATCGTCGGCATCATCGGCCCGAACGGCGCCGGAAAGACGACCCTCTTCCGGATGATCACGGGCCAGGAGCAGCCCGACTCCGGAACGATCCGGATCGGCGAGACGGTCAAGCTCGCCTACGTGGACCAGAGCCGGGACGCCCTCGATCCCGACAAGACGATCTGGGAGACGATCTCGGACGGCCAGGACATCGTCCTGCTCGGGACCCGGGAGATGAACTCGCGGGCCTACGTCTCCCGGTTCAATTTCTCCGGCACCGATCAGCAGAAAAAGGTGGGGCAGCTTTCAGGCGGAGAACGGAACCGGGTGCATCTCGCGCGGATGCTCAAGGAGGGGGCCAATGTGCTGCTCCTCGACGAGCCGACGAACGACCTGGACGTGAACACGATGCGCGCCCTCGAAGAGGCGCTGGAGAACTTCGCCGGCTGCGCCGTCGTCATCAGCCACGACCGATGGTTCCTGGACCGGATCGCGACGCACATCCTGGCCTTCGAGGGGGACAGCGCCACCGTCTGGTTCGACGGGAACTATTCCGAATACGAGGCGGACCGCAAGACCCGTCTGGGCGCGGCGGCCAGCCAGCCCCACCGCATCAAGTACCGGCAGTTGACGAGGATCTGAATGGCCCGGTCCTTCGAACAGGGTCCCATACGCCCCCCGAGCGAGGCCGGAAGCCTCCTCATCCGGCTGAGTCGGAACTGTCCCTGGAACCAATGCGCCTTCTGCCGCACCTACAAGCAGTCCCGGTTCGAGATCCGAACGGTCGAGGAGATCCGGCGGGACATCGACGCCATGTCCGACATCGCGGAGCGGCTGAAACAGCTCTCCCTCCGGGAAGGGGAGGGGGGACGGGTGACGGAAAGAATCCTCCGGGTTGTTTTCGACGGCCATGGCCTTGACGATGAATGCCACGGGGCCGTCGCCCTCTGGCTCCACGGCGGCGGCGAATCGGTCTTCCTGCAGGATGCCGATTCCCTCG
>JAUCPW010000050.1 GCA_030373045.1 Candidatus Fermentibacter sp. | reverse complement strand
CCTCGTTGCTTCATCCTCTTTGCCCTGTGGGCTCTCCAGTCTATACTTGAACACCACAATCGCCTCGACCTCCTGGCTGCTGTTCAGGGAATGGTTAGCACCCCGATCATGCAGCCAGGAGGTCACTCCCTCCACCGGGTCTCCCCGGAGAATGTCACATCTATTCCGGCGATTGTGTCTACTCTACTAATGGCGATGACAGGTGACAGCGGCCCCGGTCCGATGAAGAGGTTCTTCGCTGCATCACTGCTGTACCTGATCCCGACGGCGATCTACGTTGCATGGAGGCTCTACTGGGTGGGATTCGAACTCGGATACTCCGAATCCACCAGCATCGGCTTCTTCATGGTCAACAACCTGGCGTCGCTCGTGAAGCTCCCGTTCTCACCCTGGCTGGATGGTATCCCTGTCAGGCTGCTTGTTCTTGCTGGCGTGGCCCTTCTGTTCTTCGCAAGAATGGGCTGGCGGACGCGGCTTCTTCTGCTCGGATTCATTGTTCTTCCTGTTCTCACTGTCCTGAATCTGCCACCCAGGAGCAACTACGCCTACGCAGCCCTCCCCGGAGCTGCACTCCTGTTCAGCGCAGGCGCGGGATCGCTGCGGGGCAGGGCGGGCCTCTGCGCAGTTTCCGTTATCCTGCTGGGCTGCTTCCTCGCAGCTCGCGACGAACTCTCGAGGTTCCGCCAGGCCGATTCCTACACCCGGTCGGTGATCGAGAGGCTCGCCGATCTTGAGCGAAGTACTGGCAACGATGCGATGATCTTCGTGAGCGGCATCCGGAGCGATGTCGCCGGATACGGCACTGTCTGGCCGGGCGCCTACATAGAGGCATTGTCCACGATCGGGGCCGAAGGTTCCGGGGTGTTCGGGGAGTCTTCGTTCTGGGAGCAGGTCTGGCCGGTAATCGATGCCGGTGGAGATCCAGAATGCCTCTTCGCCAGGTTCTCGGACGATTCGACCGATGTGCTTCCCTTCTGGCCGTCGACACGCACATGCCAGTCTCCGTGCGACTCTTCGATGTCCATCGGAAATGGAGCAATCGCTGTTTCTGACGACCTCTGGATGATGAACTCCTGCGCAACCACCGGTCGTTGCAGGCTCTTCGTCTCCGATCCCTTCGACGAAGCTTCGTGGATCGAGATATCGCCCTGTGAAATCCTTGGCGACACGACCCTGTACGACCTCGAGAGTTCGCCCGCCTGGCTTCTCTCACGGCATGCCGATGCATACATGCATGTGTCAGGGCTGGATGGCGGCACGAGCCTTCGCTTCACACGCGAACGGCTCTGGCTGGAACCCCTGCTGGAGAGGCTGGAGCAGAAGGCAGAGGCTGCATCGAACCGAGGTCTCGCCGAGATCTGAGGTTGATTGTCAGAGGGGCGTTTCCGCCCTTTCCGGCATGACTGCATGTATCGAACCCAGGTCGCGGATCAGACAGGCCAGGGAATCCGCGACGACGGCATTCCCGAACGGGTTCAGATGGCAGCCGGCGAAGTCACTGTAGCACTCCTCCCTGGTGTAGTCCAGAACGCCAGAGAGATCGATATGTTGATTCCGGGAATGCACAGCTGCCTCAACTTGATCATCTGTCAGGGTGACCAGTTCCATCCATGCTGAGTACCCCCCCGCCCGGAAGAACTCCGATCCGCACTCCAGGATTTCCTGCTCATGCGGGGTCAGTGTCTTGTCACCACAGTAGATGCAGGGTTGCCACAGAAACAGGCAGTCGAACCCGTACTGGCTGCCGAGCGATGCAGCCATGTCCATGTTCCTCGAATATACGGCATATGTGCTCTCGGCGAGGGCATGAACGTCCACTCCCATGGTCCTGTAGGTCGCGATCTCGACCGGTTCCTGCCTGAGCGTCCCATCGGTGCGTACCAGCCTCATCAGGAGTGCCAGGTTCGTGCTTTCGAAGATCAGTTTCGGCAGGTTGCTCCGGATCATCAGTATTTCGGTACCCTCGATCCTGCTCCGCAACTGGGGGAGGTTCTGGTGCTCCCCGGCCGTTCCGTTCTGATACGAACTCCACACGTCGTTGAATCCGTCGTAGAAGATGACCAGATCGGGTCTTGCGCCGTCCCGCAGCTCCATCATCAGGCATATCAGCTCCTGGGTGGAGACCCACGAGATCTGGCCGTAGTTCGATATCCTCACGGGGATGTCGAGCGATTCGTTGAACCGTCTCTGGAGCAGGGATGCGATCGTGCAGGAGTCCGGCACTCCGAGGCCCCACATCGCCGACCCGCCGAACATGAAGATCTCGTATGCATCGGGGTCCGTGCTTAGGTATGAGGTGTTCCGGAATCCGCGCTCGTCCGTCGATTCCTCTCCCTGCTGGAGCGGATCGGCCTTCCAGACCAGGTAGGAGACATAGTGCCCGAGAACAACGGAGACTTCCTCTTGGGACAGATTTGCTACCTGCTCCTTGATCGCCCGCACCGCCATCTCCCTGGGATTCCAGATCTTCATGGCCATGAGCGAGATGATCTCGATGAGGAGCAGTGCGACGAGTGTGTTCAGGAGGATGACTCCCGCAGCATTGTAGACCCGGGGGAATCTCCTGCCCAGCATGGAAGCTGCGATCAGCAGCAGCCCTGCAGCCATCATGAGGATCTGGTTCCTGCTGAATCCGCCCTGCACGCTCAGCCCGATGAGGTCGGCGGCAAGAGCGGCTGCGATCATGAGGGAACCGGAGACAGCGGCGACAGCCCTGACAAGAGAGGAGTAGCGTGCGGCATTTCCATCCCGAACTGGTTTCTCCGGTTCATGTCTTTCTGTCACAGGCGCATCTCCTGGGAGAATGCCGCAGAGTCGGCGGTTGACGACTACTGTTCCACGATCAGTACCCCAGTCCTGCGAGGATCGCACGGGCGACGGCCAGGTTGCCGTCGGCGGTCATGCAGGTTCCCGTGGGACCTGTGAAGACTATGCCCTCGAGCGAATCGAGCGATGAGGCGAGCGAGACGACGCAGGCCTCGCGGGGGTCTGCCGCCTTTATCTCCTCCGAGCAGGCTGCGAGCAGCGCCGCGAAGTCCGCCGCGCCGTGTCCGAGGTCCATCATGGCGTCGACGATGGCCTGCTCCGGGGGCGTCAGGGCCTTGCCTGTGACGAGGACGCCCGGCAGCCAGCAGAAGCGGCATTCGAAGCCGTGGATGCGCCCCAGGCCTTCGGCCATCGCGGCGTTGGCGAGGAAGACCCCGGCGGCTTCGACGCCTAGGGATTCGGGGGCGGAGCCATCCCCCGCTCCCGGCACGCCTCCGGCGCCGCCGGGGAGGAGCGGGGACACGAAGCCCCAGGTCTCGGTGGACTGCAGTGCCGCCCTCCAGGGACCGCCGCCCGCGCCCTGCCGGGGATTCGTGAAGCAGGACTCCATGATTCTCATGCAGAGATGCCCGCCGGCTCTGCCGGCGCTCCATGCCGCCGAGGCATCCTCGAAACCGCCGACGAACAGGACCAGATCCGGTTCCGCGCCCGAGCGAAGCGAAAGCATCAGATCAACCAGCGCCTGGGTGGATGTCCATCCCGGGCGCGCCCTGTTCTCGACCCTGACGGGGGACTGCCGGATAGAGTCGAGCCCCTCCTGGATGAAACACGGGATCGTGGCGGAGTCGGCGATCGAGGCGCCGAGCACGGCATCGCCTCCGTAGACGTACACGGTGAATGCGGATGGATCGGTCGAGGAGCCGGGCACGGTCCTGCAGCCCGACGCGTCGAGGATCACGCCGGGGGCGGCAGTTGCTGGATCATTACCCCATCCCGTGTAGGGTTCGTACGTGATTCCCGACGGAGCGACGCTCCAGGGCGGCTCGACATCCGGAGGGGTGCCGCCCCGGCGGGCCGGATCGAGCCTCGAGACGGCGAATGAAGCCGCCTCCAGCACGAGCACGGCCACCGCGGCCCAGGCGAACACCAGGCCGATGGCCCGGAAGAGCGAGCCGAACCTGCTGCCGAGGATGCCGTAAGTCAGAAGCCCGGTCGCCAGGATCGCAGAAATGACCCGGAACCTGCCCGTGCCCGGACCCGGGCCTAGCCCTATGCTCTCCGCGAAGACAGCGGCTGCCACAAGCCCGAGGGCTGCGGCGACGGCCGCGACCCTGGGGAATACCCCGGTTCCACCCCTCCGCATGACCCCTCCTTCAGCGGAAGACGTTCCAATATGCAAACCCGGGACCCTTGGCATAAGGGGCGCAGCGAGAGGGAGGGCCTTCGCCAGAGAAAGTTAAAGGAGTTAATGGCGTTCTGGGGGGGCGGCGCCACGGGGGGGCGGGATTCGTTATCTTCGCCCGGCCGGTTCCCTCCCTGACACAAGGAAGACATGGACGAGAAGCGCAAGGCGGCGCTGTTCCTCTCGGCGGGGACAGTGATGTGGGGCTCCACCTTCCTGGTGGCGAAGGCCCTCTTCGCGTCCATGTCCCCAGGGGTGCTGCTCGCGGCGAGGTTCATCGTCGCCGCCGCCGTCCTGGCGCCCTTCGCGGCCGCTTCGGCCAGGCGCGCGCCGTCCGGGACGCCCCCCCTCTCCCGGATAGTCATGCCCTCCATCCTGCTCGGCCTCTCCCTCCTGGGAGGGTACGCCTTCCAGCTCGCCGGGCTCCGGCAGACCGGGCCGGGCAAGTCGGCCTTCATCACCTCGCTCTACGTAGCCATAGCCCCGTTCGTCTCGTGGCCGCTCTGCGGCAGGAGGCCGCGGCTCGTCCACTTCGCCTCCGTGGGCATCGCTCTCGCCGGCGTGTGGCTCCTGGCCGACCCCTCCGGCGGCATAGGGACGGGCGACCTCCTCACGGCCGCGAGCGCTGTGTTCTGGGCCGTCGAGATCGCCCTGATCGACAGGCTGTGGATCCCCGGCCGCTCGATGGAGATAACGGCCGGGATGCTCTCGGTGGTCGCCCTCGGATCCCTCGCGCTGATCCCCGTCATGGGCGGGTTCACGATGGACCCGAACCCCGGCGCGCTCGCAGGCCTGCTGTACCTTTCGGTCTTCGCGACGAGCATGCTGATGTACTGGCAGATCCGCTGGCAGCCGAGCCTCGGCGGCGCCGTCTCCTCGCTCATCTACATCGGCGAGGCGGTCGTCGCCGCGGCCGGGGGCGCGATCCTCCTGGGCGAGAGGCTCTCCCCCGCGGGATGGATCGGCTGCGCCCTGGTGATCGCCTCCATACTGCTGGCGTTCAGCCGCGAGCTCGCGGGCGGGGGCGCACGGTGAGCACCGCGAAGAGATACCTCGATGGGCTGGGAGCCTTCTCGCGCAACGCCCGGCTCTTCATCTGGGGCGGGCTGTTCAACGGCCTGGGGATGTCCGTCTTCAGCCTGCTCTTCAATCTGTACCTCAAGGAGCAGTCGTTCACAGAGACCTCGATCGGGCAGATCCTGGCCGCGGGCTCCCTCGGGGCCGCGATCGCCGCCGTGCCGGCCGCCCTGGTGCTGGAGCGCGTGCGGACCAAGCTCGTCCTGGTCTGGTCGACAATCCTCTCGTGCGCCTGCTACGTACTGATGGTCCTGGCGGGCGACGTGCCGATGATCCGCCTCATGAGCCTCTCGGCGACCATGTTCGTCACCTTCTACAGGATCGCTTCGTCGCCCTTCCTCATGGCCGAGAGCGGAGAGGGCGAGAGGATCTACGTCTTCAGCGTGAACTCGGCCGTGGGGATGCTTTCGAGCCTGATGGGATTCCTCTTCGGCGGGATGCTCCCGGGGCTCTTCACTGTCACGGGCCTGGCCGGCAGCGCCGCAGCCGCGCAGGAGTACTCGCTCTACTTCGCCGTGGCGGCCAGCCTGCTCGCGATCATCCCCTTCTCGCGCATAGAGGGCGACTCCCCCGCTCCGCGGGCGCCCGGAGGCCTGATACACAAGCTGAAGTCCTACGACTGGAACGTGATCCGACGGCTGATGATCCCGAAGATCTTCGTGGGCCTGGGCGCGGGCCTGGTGATCCCCTTCATGAACCTGTACTTCAGGAACGAGTTCGGGCTGGATCCGCCGAGGATCGGCTTCTACTTCTCGCTGATGCAGGTGGGCCTCTTCCTGGGGATGCTCTCGGCCCCCATCCTGACCCGGAGATACGGGATGGTGGGGAGCATCGTGCTGACCGAGCTGCTCTCGGTCCCGTTCATGCTGGTGCTGGCCCTCACGAGGAACCTGGCCCTGGCGGTCTCGGCCTTCGTGATGAGGGGCATGCTTATGAACATGAACCTGCCGATATCCGCCAACTTCGAGATGGAGATCCAGAAGCCGGAGGACAGGCCCTTCACCAATGCCGTGTCGGCCATCGCCTGGAACGGGTCGATGACCCTGAGCGCGGCCGCGGGCGGCGCGATAATCGACAGGTACTCCTTCGCCTTCTCGTTCTACGTCACGATAGTCTTCTACCTGCTGTCGGCGGGTTCCTACTACCTGCTGCTGGGAAGGCGCGGAGGCGGGAGAGGGGCCGCTCCGTCCGCGGCGTGAGCCGCCCGGACTTCAGGAGTTCCGGGAGCCGCCGTACAGATAGGATTCGAGCGCCTGCACCACCGCCGGATCGAACGAGGTCCCCGCTTCCCGACGGATCGCTGCGAGCGCGTCCATCACGTTCATGGGGTCGCGGTAGTGCCTCTTGGCGGTGAGCGCCTCGAACACGTCGGCCACCGCGATGATCCTTCCCCCGAGCGAAATCGCGTCGCCCGGGAGCCCCGAAGGATAGCCCGTCCCGTCCATCCTCTCGTGGTGCTCGAGGGCGAACCTCGCCACCGATTCCAGGTCCTCCTCGAACTCTATGGCGTTCAGTATCCTCCCGGTCTGCTCCACGTGGCTCCGCATCACCTCGGTCTCGGCGGGATCGAGCGGGTCGGGCTTGCGCAGGATGGCGTCGGGCACGCCGATCTTGCCGTAGTCGTGGAGCAGGGCGGCGTACTCTATCTCCCTCACCACCCCCGCCGGCAGGCCCATGGCCCTGGAGATGCCGCCGGCATACTTCATCACGTTCCCGCTGTGGCCGGCCGTCATGGGGTCCCGCGCCTCGATCGAGTATGCGAGCGCCTGTATGAGGGATTCGAGCATGCGCCGCCTCTTCTCGTACAGGGATACGTTCTCGATAGTGACGCCCGCCTCGGCGGCCACGGCCTCCAGGAAGTCGGCATCCTCCGGCGTGAAGACGCCGCCCCGCTTGTTCACGGCCTGGAAGACTCCGGTCACTTCTCCGCGGGTGTCGCGGATCGGCACGGTGAGTGCGTTCCGCGTCGTGAACCCGGTGGAGCGGTCCACCGAGGAGTCGAAGCGCGAATCGAGCGAGACGTCCGGTGTCAGCAGCGTACTGCCCGTGCGGAGGACATGTCCGGCGAGCCCGTGGTCGGCGTCGAGCCAGATCTGCCTGTCGAGGCCTTCGGCAACCACCGACCAGAGTGCGTTCCTGGCCCTGTCGAAGATGAATACGGTGGAGCGCTCGGCGCCTATCGATTCGGATGTCTCCCTCGCCAGGAGGGTCAGGAGCGCGTCGAGGCTCCGAACCCTGTTTATGGCCTTGAGGATCCTGAATATCGAACCGAGGCGCCCTGCATCCCCGTCCATGTCCCGCCTCCCGCCCGTCCGCCCGGGCTCCTCGATTCTAGCCTTCCGCGGCTCCCGCAGGAAGAGCCGGGATCCCCGCCATCCGTTGACTTGAACGGAGGCGGAACGATAATGGCGGCAGCATCCAACCAGGAGGAATCATGGGCCTCGATCGCCGGCTCGCCAGGATCCCCTTCCCGCTGAGGCTGGTCGCGCTCGCGGCGGTCTGCGCGGTCGTGCTCCTTCCCATTTCCAGGCTCGGCTTCGTGCAGTCTCTCGAGAACCGTACGCTCGACCTGAGGTTCAAGGCCCAGCCCACGCCGCCCGATCCCTCCATCATCATCGTGACGGTCGACGGCGGATCGCTCGAGCGCCTGCCATGGCTCGGCTGGCCGTGGCCGAGGCAGCTCTACGGCGACTGCCTGGGCGTCCTCCGGCGCTGGGGCGCCAGCGTGGTGGCCTTCGATGTTCTCTACGACCTCCCGTCGCTGTACGGGACGGCCGACGACGAAGCCCTCGGCGACAGCGCGGAGGCCTTCGGGAGCGCAGTCTTCGCCGTGGCCCTGCAGAAGCGTGACGGCAGGCCGATACCCGCAAGTGCCATCATGCCCGTGGAGGGAAGCTGGCCGGGTCTCGACTCGGCGTGGACCAGCACTCCCCCGTTCGACCCCATCCTCGAGGGCGCCGCGGCCCTCGGCAACGTCTCTGCCGTCCCCGACGCCGACGGGGTGTTCAGGAGGGTGGGAGTCTTCACCGACACCCCCGACGGACCTGTTCCATGCCTCGCCCTTGCAGCGGCATGGCTCTCCGCCGGCAGGCCTCCGGTCTCCCTGGAGCCCGGCCTTCTCTCGATAGGGAACGCCCGGATACCGCTCGACGAGGACTACAGGATGATCCTCAGGTTCAGGGGGCCCACGGCCACATTCAGATACGTGCCGATAGCCGATCTGCTCGAGGCCGTCCAGGCCGAGGCCTCCGGGCAGCCATCCCCCGTCGACCCCGCGATTTTCCGCAACGCCATAGTGTTCGTCGGCTACACCGCGCCGGGTCTGTACGACCTCAAGCCCACTCCCTACTCGGCCATCTGCCCCGGGGTCGAGGTCCACGCCAATACGGCGGACAACATCCTCGCGGGCGTGGCCCTCAGGAGGCCGGGCACGCAGGTGTCCCTGGCGTGCGCTCTTGTTGTTGCTCTCCTGTGTGCCGGAGCCTTCCTCCTGGGCAGGTCGGTCCTGCTCCAGGGCGCGGCCGGCCTCGCCGTTCTCGCGGCATGGTCCGGCGCGGCATTCCTCGCATTCTCGCAGAACATCTGGCTCGAGGCGGTCTATCCGCTCTCGGCGGGAGCGGCCGCCCTCCTGGCCGGCAGCATCCTCTCGTACGGGAACGCCAACAGGCAGCGGAAGGAGATCAGGGCCGCGTTCTCCCAGTACCTTTCGCCCACGGTCGTCGAGCAGCTCTCCAGGCGCCCCGAGCTCCTGGTCCTCGGGGGCGAGCAGAAGGTCATGACGGCCTACTTCTCCGATCTCGCGGGCTTCACCTCATTCTCCGAGAAGCTCTCCCCGCCGGAGCTCGTGCACCTGCTGAACCGCTACCTGGGCATGATGACCGACACGATCCTCGAGCACGGGGGAACGCTGGACAAGTACATCGGCGACGCGATAGTCGCATTCTGGAACGCCCCCCTGCCGTGCGGGGACCATGCCGCGGCAGCCTGCAGGGCCGTGCTCGCGATGAGGGACTCGCTGGCCGATCTGAACGCTGTGCTGTCGGCCGAGGGCCTGCCCGAGCTGAAGCCCCGGACGGGGCTCAACACCGGCCTGATGACGGTGGGCAACATGGGGTCGTCGCGCAGGTTCGACTACACGATGATGGGCAGCTCGGTGAACCTCGCCTCGAGGCTCGAGGGCGTCAACAAGGCCTACCGCACCCGCATCATGGCCTCGAGGGCCACGGTGGAGGCCGCGGGCGACGGGTTCGTCTTCCGCGAGCTCGATTCCATCCGTGTGGTCGGACAGAAGACCCCCGTGGACATATTCGAGCTCCTTGGCTATCGTGGACTGGTTCCTGAAGAGACGATGCGGACAGCCGCGCTCTACGCCGAGGCCCTGGCGGTCTACCGGGCATTGGGGTTCGAGCGCGCGGCCGCCATGTTCGATTCACTCGCCGCGGCAGGGGACGGTGCGTCCTCCGTCATGGCGAAGCGTAGCGCCGAATTCGCCGGCAGATCCCCCGCGGAGGGCTGGGGCGGCGTGTTCGACATGACATCCAAGTGAGGAGTGGGGAATGGCTGTTCTGGCGCTGATGCTGGCACTGCTCGCCTCCGATACGGCCCTATCGGCCGGCGACGAGGCAACCGTGAAGGTGATGAGGCAGTATGTCTTCCCGTCGCCTGCCTTCTATGCCCAGCCCATCGCGGAGCTGGAGCTCGGGCAGGTGCTGACGGTCCTCGAAGTCGGCAACCAGTGGTTCAGGGTCTCGGTCTCGTCATCCCTGAGCGGATGGGTGCACGCCACGGCGCTGACCTCGGCTTCGGCGGGGTCGGGCTCTGTCCAGTCGGGCTCCGGTTCCGTCACCCAGGACGAGGTCACGCTCGCCGGCAGGGGCTTCAACTCCGACGTTGAGGCGCAGTACGAGAGCGACAACCCCTCTCTCGACTTCGAGGCGGTCGACAGGATCGAGGCCTTCGAGATCACCGAGGCATTCATGAACGCCTTCCTGGCCGACGGCGGGCTGGTCGACCCGGCACTGCTGCCCGAAGTCTCCGGAGAGGCGCCCCAGACTCCGCCCGCGGGCGGGACCCCGAGGGGGGGATCGAGATGACGCACCTCCTCCTGGTGCTCGGCCTCGTGGCATGGGGCCTGGACGACATCACCGACATCATCGAGAGCGATGACGCGCAGACGGCGATCGGCGTCGTGGACGCCTTCGCGCAGGCCGGGCGCGGGATATCCGACAGCGAGGAGTACTACATCGGCCGTGCGGTGGCCGCGAACATCCTGGAGACCTACACGCCGGTGGGCGGGTACCCCTTCCATTCCTATCTCAACTCCGTGGGCTCCTGGACGGCCATGAACTCGCCAAAGCCCTGCACGTACGGCGGCTGGCACTTCCAGCTCCTCGGCTCGACCGAGATCAACGCCATGGCCTGCCCCGGGGGAACGATCTTCATCACCCGGGGGCTCCTCGACCAGATCCGCGACGAGGACGAGCTCGCGTGCGTCCTGGCCCACGAGATAGCTCACGTCTGCCTCAGCCACGGCATGGGCACGGTGCAGCAGGCCCGCTGGGTGCAGGCCTTCTCTGTCGCCGGGATGGCCGGTGCCGAGAGGTTCGGCTCCCAGGAGGTCCAGGAGGCCGCCGACAGCTACGGCGACGTGACCGCAGACATCACGGAGGCTCTCGTGACCAAGGGCTACTCACGCGAGGCGGAGTCCTCTGCAGACAGCCTTGCAGCCATCATCGCCGCGAATGCAGGATACGATCCCGCCGGCCTTTCCCGGGTGCTCGGCAGGATGGCGGCCGTCTCCGGGCGCAGCGGTCCGGGCTTCTGGCAGACCCATCCCTCCCCCGAGGACAGGATGGAGGAGCTGGAGGACGTCGAAGGCGGCCAGACCCCCGGATACGAGGCCAGGAAGGCCCGGTTCGAGGAAGCCCTGGCGACCGCGGGTTCGCCTGCGGCCTACTCGGCGCCGGGCTCCCACTCCTCCTCGACGGGATCATCGGGCAGCGGCTCCAGGGGTGGCTCGAGCGGAGGCTCCTCCGGCGGGTCCTCCGGAGGAAGGTCCAGATAGCGACGGGGTCGCTCCGGCGCGAACCCTGCCGCCCATCGGTGCATATCGGGGGCTGCCGCTGCCTCATCGGTGCGGCGGTCCCCGGCCGTCCGGCGGAGAGGTCCCTCACGGGCGGCACACTGCGATGAGACCGTTCCTTCTGGGGGTCTTCGTCTCCATCCAGGCCCTGACAGCCTGCTCCTCCCCGGAGCGGGTTCCCGGTCCGGCTCCTGCAGGAAATCCGCCGGGAGTGGCCGGCCCAGGATTCGATGCATGGGTCGCCGTCATAACAGACACGCTTGAACACGACAGGACAATGTTCACGCAGGGGCTATGCTTCTACGATGGGGACATCTATGAATCTTCAGGTGGCTACGGCTCTTCGCGGCTGAGGCGGATCGCCTGGCCCTCGATGGAGATCCTGGAAGAGGTCGTTCTGCCCGACAGCCTCTTCGCCGAGGGCATCGCGATAGTCGACGACACTCTCTGCATGCTGACCTGGCGCGAGGGCACCGCCCTGCGTTTCACGGTCCCCGATCTCGCGCGGTGCGGATCCTTCTCGTACGATGGCGAGGGATGGGGCCTCGCGGCCTCCGAAAGCCTCCTATACATGAGCGACGGATCGGGGACGATCGCTCTGCGCGATCCCTCGACGTTCGTGGAGCTGGGCTCGATCGAGGTCAGGGCCGGGGGTTCGGTTGCGCCATTCCTCAACGAGCTCGAGTACCGTGACGGGGTTCTCTACGCGAACCAGTGGGGCCTGGGCACCATACTGGCCATAGACGCGGCCACCGGGCGGGTCGCCTCGATCATGGACGCCTCGGGGCTCCTCGACCCCTCCGGATGGTCGGGCGCCGACGTGCTCAACGGCATAGCCTTCGACTCGGGCGGCCGGATGATCCTCACCGGGAAGTGCTGGCCCTGGATGTTCGCCGTCGAGCCGGTCACTCCCCAGCGGAACTGATCGTCGACAGCAGAAGCGGGATGAGCCCGGGCACGAAACGCTGGTCGAGCGATGCGTACTCCTCTATCGACCCCGTGTTCGCGGCCTGGAAGAGGTGGTTCGCGCCATCCAGGACCTCCACCGCCGATCCGGCATTCCCGGCCAGCGCCCCGGCCATCGCAGGCGCGTTCACATCCGCTTCGACCTGCACGTCCAGCGAGCCGTAGACCGCGAGAACAGGGCACCTGCACGCCGCTGCATATTCCGCGGGATCGGTGGATACGAACTCGACGAACCAGGGGCTCGTGGCCGTGGTCCTGGTCTGCATCAGCGACGCAGCGACGTAGTTCTCCACATCTCCGATGGCTGCGAGTTCCTCGTCGGGCAGGGATTCGACCTGGGTCCTGATCTGCGATTCGAGGATGGAATCGAGCGCAGCGGCGCCGCTGTCGCCCGCCAGCACTGCATCCATGACGTCCCTCTGGGCGTCGACGAGCATCTGGATCCGCTCCTCGTCCTCCCCTGCCAGTCTCGAGATGTCACCGATCTGCCGGAGCAGGAGGTCGTATCCCGGCACGGCGGGCCCTGCGAGACAGATCACGAAGTCGGCGCCCGCCGTTGAGTCGAACGCGGCGATCAGGGCAACGGTGGAACCCTCGCTGTGCCCGAGGAAGCCTGTTCTGTCAGGGTCGACGCCTTCCTCGGCCTCCAGGATGCGGAGCATCGTCCTCGCATCGGCGGCCTGGATCCGGTAGGTGTTGTAGAGGGCTGCCACCGGCGAGGCTCCGTAGCCCCTGTCGTCGCACCTCATCACCGCGACCCCGTTGCACGACAGCGAATCGGCCAAGGCTCCGAGAACGCCGAATCCGGCTACGAGTTCATCCCTGCCCTGAACCCCGCTGCCGGATATCAGTACGACGCCGGGGAAGGGCCCTTCTCCCGGCGGCATGGTGATGGTGCCCGAGTAGGACCATCCCTCCGACTCGAACTCGACCTCCCGGGAAGTGTAGGGTCTCGCGCCCCCGAACGCGCGCCTGAGCTGGAAGGTGCCTTCCTGGCCCCCCTGGGTGAAGCTGCCGGAGATCGCATCGTCCGAGATGACTCCCTCGAACTCGGCCATGCCGAGGAAGGACGGCAGGGAGAAGCCGATGCTGTCGCCCTCGAGCCATACTAGGTCGAGCCCCAGGTCGAAGGCGCCCTGGACGGGGATGTCGATCGTGGCCGACAGCGAATCGGCCGGCCCCTCGATCTCGACCGAGATGTCGAGATTCTGTCCGGAGATCGATATGAAGCCGTTCCAGAGGCCGGCCGGATCCTGTGCCGCAGGTTCCGGGCCGCCGCAGGAGATAGCTGCTGCCGATACGACGAGTAGCAGTCTGCCTTTCAATTCGCCGCCTCCCGGGGATAGAAGACCACGCCGCTCGAAACGAGCCTGCCGCCGCCGTAGGCCAGCCTGCCCGAGAAGAACCGCCCGTCCTCCATCCATTTCATGAAGAGATGATCCCCCTCCCAGAGCGGGAGGGTCGGAATCCTCGAATCCTCGATCCACTCCAGCCGGCCTTCCCGGCACTCCCAGGGCTCTCCCTCCGTCGATCTGTGGGGTGAAGAGCTTTCCATCCTGCATCCATCCAACTCCAGCCGGCCTTCCCGGCAGTCACCCGGTTCTCCTGCGGGGGAGGATGCCTCGAAGAGGAACACGTACCAGTCCTCGTCGCCCTCGAAGGCGGGGAAAGTCAGGAACCCTCTCAGCACCGGCGATTCCAGGGCCAGCCCCGACTCCTCCATCACCTCGCGGATCACGCACTCCTCGGGGGTCTCCCCCGGCTCCATCTTGCCTCCGAGGCCGTTCCACTTGCCCCGGTGCGGATCGCCCGGGATCCTGTCCCGGAACATCATGAGCGTGCGGCCGTTGCGGCGTATGTAGCAGAGAGTGCCGATCTTCAACCCAACCGCCCTTCGGGAAAGTCCCCCGAACATAGTCCGGGCGGGGCTCCGCGGAAAAGGTGACCCGGCCCCTCCGTCCGGCGATATTCGCCCCATGCTCGATTCCATCCGACCGGCCGGCCTTTTCCTGATCCCCGGAGCCCTGCCCGCGGCGGCAGGCACTGCCATCACGTCAACGGACTCCTGCCTCCCCGCTGCGAAGGAATCCGTAATCGCGGAGATCCTCAGCTCGCAGGAATGGAACGACCTGCGGGCCGCGTGGGGGGAGATGACCGCCATCGGGCAGCCTGACTCGTCGGAATGGTTCCGGGGTGTGCTGGAAGACTCCGAGGGCGCACGATTCAGGGCCGGAGTCGAATCCTGCTTCGACCGGCTCTCGGAGGCCGATTCCCCTGTCTCCGGCGAGATGGCCGTCGTGCGGAGGCTCTTCATGCTCCGGCTCCGCACGCTGATGTACGGCTCGAGGAGCATGTACACCCGGATGATCGCCCCCGCCGTGCAGATGGAGTCCGAGCAGGCCTTCATCTCCTTCGAGAACCGCCTCGATGCGGTGGAGGAGATGAGGTCGCGGGGTCTGATGGGAACGGTCGAAGCTGCGGATGCCGCGAGGGCCGCCCTCGAGATCGGCATCGCCGCGCTGCTCCTCGACACGATGTCTGCTCCGCGCCTCTACATCTGGAGCTACGACGAGCCGGGGACGAGGCCCGCATGGGAACTCGTCCAGATACGGCTCTCAGAGATAAGGTCCTTCGCGGATACTTCCGCGGCCGGGTTGGAAGGCTGCCGGATCGCTTCGGAAGCCGTTACGTCAGCCGACAGCATCATCGGCATGCTCCCCGGGATCGGCCTGCTGCTCTCCGACCTGATCTGTGCCCGCTAGCCCGGCGACGGACTGGTTCGTCCTCGAATCGACGCCCCTGTGCAACCTCGGGTGCAGGTACTGCTGCAACCCGTGGAGCGCCAGGGACGCAGCCCCTCCACCTGCCGATCCCGCGACGGCCTTCCGCGCCGCGGAACGAATGGCTTCGATTCCTGCCAGAGGAGTCACAGTGTCGGGGGGAGAACCATGCCTGAGGGACGACCTGTCACTGCTCGTCGGCATCCTCGCCCGTTCCGTCCCGGAAGTGCATCTCGCGACCAACGGCACCCTGCTGGACGGAAGTGCGGCCGGCTCCCTCGCCGGTTCGGGGCTGGCCGCCTTCCAGATATCCCTCCCCGCGGCGCGTCCTCCGACATTCGAAGGCCTTTGCGGGTGCGGCTCGATCGACAGGGTGCTCCGGGGCATCTCGGCAGCGGCCTCCACAGGACTCCCGGTGTCGGCGGCCCTGCCCCTCTGCTCGCCCAACTGGGCCGAGACCGGTGATGTCCTGAGGCTGGCATTCGCATCGGGAGCCTCATCGTTCCAGATCATCCCCCTGGCCCCGGGCGGAAGGGCCTCGGGAGCATGGTCCGAACTCCGCCCATCCCGCGACATGATCCGCGGCGCACTCGACATGGCCGTGGAGGGGGCTTCGGTCGCCGGCATCCCGGTCTACACCGGCATCCCGATCAGAGGATGCTCGATGGGAGGATCGCTTCCCGAGGGTCTCGTCAACACGGGATGCACCGGGGCAGGCCCGAAATGGGCGGTGGACCCGTGGGGCAGGCTCAGGCCGTGCGAGCAGGTGCCGCTTACGCTCGGGGATTTCCTGGCGGAGAGCTTCGGATCCATGGCGTCGTCGCAGGCGGCACTCGAGTTCAGAGCCCTGCCGCAGTCCTGCCGGGGATGCGGCGAGGCCGCGGCATGCAGGGGAGGCTGCAGGGCCGCGGCCCCGGAGGAACATCAGCGCCATGGCGCGGGGGTCAGGGGTTCACCGACACCCCCATGATCAGTTCCGTGGTGGATTCGTCGATCCTGTCGGAATCCTCGTCGGGGATGTACCTGCCGTAGACCTGGCTGGTCATCCAGTGGACGGCGGCGGACAGGTCGAAAACCCCCATGTGCTGGTCGGCGCCCAGCGAGAATCCCATTCCAGAGCCGGCCTCCGAAGGGTAGTCGGAGAAGGAGACGCCCGATAGGATGGTCGTGCTCTGGGTGATCGGGAACTCGATCATCAGCCTTCCCGCATAGTCGTTCCTTGCCAGCGGCGAGGAAAGGTCGGCTTCGAAGCCCACCCGGGTGTTCTGCAGATGCGGGGCGCGGAACCTGAAACCACCGCTCAGAACCGGATCCAGGCATTCTCCGCCGGCGGAATAGCTGACACCGAGGGTCGCGATGTCGGTCACCTTCATCAGCCCGGCCCTGAACGCGAGTTCGGACACCTCCGTGTCGAGATAGAGGACCGAGTCCACGAGCCCCGAGAAATAGTCGTACCTGACGTAGTCGAGCGAGACCGTTCCCGTTCTCAGCCCCGCGGACAGCCCGGCGGAATAGCCGTCGAACGGGCCGCACGAGACTCCCGCAACCGCATCCCACTGCACTCCCGAACCGTAGAGGATCTCCTGGGCATAGCTCTCGCCGGTGAGCTCGTCGATGCAGAACCGGGTTCCGGCGTAGTCGGCGTCGGCCACGGCCATGAGGCCGGCTCCGACGGTCAGAGAGCCGCCCAGCGGCATGGTGCCCGCGATGCACCTCATTCCCATGGCGCTCTCGGATCTCAGCTTGCTCTCTATGCCGTACCTGTGGGTCTCCTTCCAGCTGAGCGCCCCCGCCCCGGTCGAAGCGGTAAGGCCGTCCAGGTACGACATGCCCGAAGGATTGAGGAACAAGGCGAAGGCGTCATGATTGTGCGTGGAGACGGCCCCGCCGAGTGCCGCAGAGTAGGCTCCGGACCCGGACATAGGCGTGCCGCCCTGGAACGAATCGAGGTACCCGTAGGAAAAGGCCTGTGTCGGCAACAGCATCGAGGTCGCCGAGAGGACAACGCAGAAGGGAAGCCTGTGAGACATCCGTCCTCCTTGGGGTGTTTTCCGATATCTAATGCACGGAGGCTCCTGAGGGAATGGGCGGCATGGCCCCGGTTCCGTCCGTGGAGTAGAATCGGCGCAGTGGTGCCGACACTCGAACGGAGGGGTGATGTTCCTTTTCATACTCGCGATGATCCTCGTCCTGATCGGGCTCGCACTGTTCATGGGCGGTTCCGGGACCCGCAAGGGCGACGACAGGGTGATAAGGGCCTACGGGACCGACAGATCGCCGCTCCGCAAGCTCGGCGGGCTGGCGCTCGTCGTGGGTCTGGCCCTTCTCCTGATGTCCTGCTTCGTGATGATCCCCTCGGGACACGTGGGGGTGGTCACGATCGCAGGGCAGGTCAGGATGACCTCGATACCCGAGGGCCTGCACACCAAGATCCCCTGGTCGGACATCCACCTGATGTCCATCCGCAGGCAGTCCGAATCCATGTCGATGAACGCGTCCACCTCCACCGGCGTCACCGTCGACATCCAGATGAGCCTCGTCTACAGGCTCGACCCCCGGATGGCCCCGACCATCTACCAGACGGTGGGGTCGGACTACTACGCGATCCTGATCGAACCGTTCATCAACAGGACGGCCAAGAACATCCTCGCCATGTACAACCCGGAGGCGCTCTACACCCTCGACAGGGCCGGGGTCAACACGCAGATAGAGGACAGCCTCACGACACTGCTGGCCCCGCTCGGCATCATCGTCGAACAGGCCCCGATAGAGAACATCGACCTGCCCCAGACTCTCCGGGACGCGATAGTGGCCAAGCAGGAGGCCGAGCAGGAGGCCCTCCGGATGGAGTATGTCATCCAGGCCCAGGTGCTCGAATCCGAGAGGATGCGGATAGAGGCGCAGGGCATAGCGGACTACCAGAGCATAGTATCGACCGGTCTGACCGATGATCTGCTGTCCTGGAAGGCGATAGAGGTCACGGGCGAGCTGGCCCAGTCCGACAACAGCGTCTTCGTCATCGTGGGCGACACCGAAAACGGCCTGCCCATGATCTATCAGCCCCCTGCGCGCTGAGAGGGACTGCTCGATCCGGCAGGAGGCAGCAGCGGTCGCGGGTGGCGGCATGGGCATCGGTATCGGTATCGAGGTGGCCGCAGGATCGGTACCCGATGCCCTTTCCGCGGCATCCTGCGGCGCCGGCCGGATAGAGTTCTGCTCGCGCCTCTCGTGCGGAGGCGTAACTCCCTCGATGTCAGACGTGCGCAGGGTCCTGCGGGAGGCCGGCATTCCCGTGGTCGTCCTGGTCAGGCCGCGGCCGGGCGGCTTCGTGTACTCCCCCGGAGAGATCGCCACGACCGTCCGGAGCATCCGCGAATGCGCATCCCGGGGGGTTTCCGGGATCGCGACAGGGGCGCTCGACGAATTCTCGGGCATCGACGGGAAGGCGGTATCGGCCCTGGTGGGCGCGGCCGGATGCGTGCCGGTGGTGTTCCACAGGGCCTTCGACCGTGTGCCCGACAAGCCGGCAGCCCTCGAGATGCTCATCGACCTGGGGGTGTCGAGGGTCCTCACCTCGGGCGGCCCGCCGGCCGCGGCCGACGGGGCGGGCACGATAGCCGCGCTGGTGGAGCAGGCCGGAGGGCGGATCGAAATCCTGCCGGGAGGCGGGATCGGATCGCAGAATGCTGCGGCGCTGGCCGGACTGACGGGATGGATCCACGGATCCTTCTCGGATCGCCGGGGCGTATCGGGCGAACCGGTGTTCGATCCTGTTGAGTTCGGGCGGGTGCTCAGCGCCCTGGGGCGCTCCCCTCAGGCGCCCCACAGCGACCTGTAGCGCTCCTCCAGGAACCCGGCCAGTTCGTCCATCCCCTCGCCCGTGAGGGCGCTGACTTCTATCGTCTTGACGCCGGGGTTTATGCTCCTGCACTCCATGGCGGCGCGTGCCGTGTCGAACCCCAGATGGGGTGCGAGGTCCTTCTTGGTCAGCAGGAGGAGGTCGATCCTGCTGAACAGGGACGGATACTTCAGCACCTTGTCGTCGCCCTCGGGAAGGGACAGCAGTCCGGCCCTCAACCTCTCGCCCAGGTCGTAGGAGCTCGGACAGATCAGGTTGCCCACGTTCTCGACGACGAGGAAGCGCTCGACGCCCTTCGAGAGCCGGAGCCCCTGCAGGGCCGAGCCGACCGATGCCGCATCGAGGTGGCAGGCTCCCCCGGTCTCGATCTGCCATGCCTTGACACCCTTGTCCAGTATCCGCTCGGCATCCCTGCGGGTGCTCACGTCACCCTCTATCACGGCCAGCTTCGGGCCGAACCTGCCGGCCAGAGCCTCGAGGAGGGTCGTCTTGCCCGACCCGGGCGAGCTCATCAGGTTGATGCCCAGGATCTCGAGGCCGTCGAGCAGGCTCCTGTTGCGGGAGGCGATCAGATCGTTCTTCTCGGATACGCTCCTGCCGATGCGCCGGATCGTCATGATCCCGCCACCATCCTTCCCGGAACCGGCCTGTCGCCGCTCCCGATCAGGGCCGCGGCCACCGCTGCGGCCTGGCCGGCCGATACGGCCCCGTCGCCCATCGGGAGGTCCGTGCAGTACAGGACCTCCAGCCCTTCGTCCGAAAGCAGCCTGCGAACGGCGCTGAACAGGAGCGCATTGGCCCAGCAGCCCCCGGAAAGAGCCACGGGCATCCGACGCCCCCCGAGGGCGATCAAGGCTGCTCCTGCAAGAGCCCGTGCGAATCCGTTGTGGAACATGGCCGCCCTGGCCGGGACGGGAATCCGGTCGTCGAGGAGCCCCCGGATCGCCCCGGACGGATCGATAACGCAGTCATCGCCCACATCCATGTCGAAGTGGCCCTTCTCTCCAGGATCGGCGGCGGACTCGATCATCCTGGCGGCCTCCGCCTGCTTGGCCACGCGCGCCGGAGAGACGCCGAGGATGTATGCAGCAGCGTCGAACAGGCGGCCCGCGCTCGAAGTCATGGGAGAGAGGCTCCTGGACCGGATCACCTGATCGAGCTCCGGCCAGTCGTGTCCGAGGCCCGCCGCCGCAAGATGCGCGGCAGCCATCCTCCTCGGCTCCATCACGGCGGCGCTCCCGCCGGGCATGGGGACATTCCTGAGATGTCCCCTCCTGTGAAAACCCGACAGACTGCCATCGAGGATCTCACATCCCCAGACCGTCCCATCGGTGCCGTAACCGGTCCCGTCGAGGATCAGTCCGAGGGCCTCGTCTCCGGGCCGCATCCCGCATTCGAGCAGTACGGCGCACAGATGCGCGAAATGGTGCTGGACGAGGTAGACCGGCCAGCCCCGCTCCGCAGCCAGTTCCTCGGCCATCGCCCTCGATCCGTATCCGGGGTGGAGATCGGCTGCGACGACGGCACCGCCTGCGGGGCACAGGTCCAGAAGGTCACGGAGCCCTTCTCTCCGGGCATTCGCTGACTCCGGGCCTCCCGGATCGCCGGACGGTCCTCCCACCAGCACCGAAGCATCCCGCATGAGTGCGAAGGATGCCGCCTGATCCGCTCCCGCAGCTGCGACGGGGACCGGGGTCGAAAAACCTGCTCCGACCGCCTTCGTCACGACGAAACGCGGACGTCCGGCATCGGAACTCCCCGCATTCCCCGGCCTCATCGAGCGAGGATCTCGCGGGCGAGCGATCCCGCCAGTCTCTCTGCAGCTTCGGCCACCGCCGGCGAGAGCCCCTCCCCCAGTATGGTCGGGGGGTCTATCGCGATGCCCCGTATCTCCCAGGAAGGGAAGACCTTCACCAGTCCCAGGGGTTCGAGCCTGGCCATGAGCGTGCCGATGTCGGTCTGATGGAAGGAGGGGGCGAACGCCCGCCTCGCGGAGACCGAACGGATCAGCCTCCCCGGCGGCGATGCCGCCACTGCGTCGAGGAAGATGATGTGATCGGCCTCGCCCAGGAGATCCGTCACATCGAGGAGGTCTCCCTCGATGCGGACCAGGAGCACTCCCGGGGGACGCTCGTCCCCCAGGAGCGCTTCGAGCGCCTCGAGGACCCTGATCCCCGCCCCGTCGTCGCCGGCCAGAGTGTTCCCGATGCCCGCGACAGCGAGCCTCGAAGCCCCTGCGGGGATCACTCCTTCCTGATCACCTTGATCTCGTACGCGCAGGTGTCGCCGGGCGAGGTCTTCTCCAGCTTCAGCCTCACACCGGAGAGCTTCGCGAGGTAACCCGCCAGGTAGTTGTAGAAGAGCACGCACAGGTCGCCCCCGAGCTCCAGCCCCTCGCGCCTGCAGAGATCCCTTATGAAGCATGTCCCGGCGGTTATCTTCAGGCTCTCGGCCCCGTCATACGCGGCCTTGAGGTCCCACGTCGGCGCGAGCTGCCCCACCACCATCGCGAGCGCTTCCTTGAAGTCGGCCGGCACATGATACCTCGGGAGGTGCGTCGCGAGTGTCCTGCCGGCCATGGTGCCCACCGCGGGCAGGCTGCCGCCCAGGGTCTGCCTGAACACGGAAGCCACCGACAGCAGCCGTATTCCGAGGTCGCCCACCGCCTGCCTGCGGATACCTGCATCATCGGGGAAGTTTATCCCCCCCGCTGCGTCAGCGGTCTTCTGCGAGAGCTCCACTGCGCCCGGATCGTAGTAGTGGTTCTCGGAGTGCACCGCTCCCTCGTGTACGATCGCCGTAGCGGGGCATATCTCGGAACAGCTCAGGCAGCCGAAGCACTCCTTCGGCTTCTTGACGACCGGCCGGGCCTTCTTCTCGTCGAATTCGAACACCTTCGTCGGACAGACCTCCACGCAGAGCGAGCAGCCGACGCAGGCATCATCGTCGATCCTTATGTCTATCATGCCCGCTCCTCCCTCCGGGTCACGCTGCGGACGAGCCTGCCGCGATGCCTTATCTCGATCTCGAGGGGCATCCTCCCGGCGGCATGGGTCGCGCAGGCCAGGCAGGGATCGTAGCACCGGAGGGCGAATTCGACCCCGTTCATCAGCTTCTCGTCGTCCTTCCCGCCGATGAGGTGCTCCGCCATCCCGGTGATCGACTTGTCGATGGCGTCGTAGTTGCCCTGCGTGGCGACTATCAGGTTCGCGGCGGAGATCCTCCCC
This sequence comes from Candidatus Fermentibacter sp., assembly GCA_030373045.1. Taxonomy (NCBI): domain Bacteria; kingdom Pseudomonadati; phylum Candidatus Fermentibacterota; class Candidatus Fermentibacteria; order Candidatus Fermentibacterales; family Candidatus Fermentibacteraceae; genus Candidatus Fermentibacter; species Candidatus Fermentibacter sp. The sequence goes on along the minus strand of JAUCPW010000050.1, from coordinate 41,378 downwards.
GCGTCGTCGGCCGTGTAGTCGTGTATCAGGATGCCCCTCGGCGCCTCCACCATGCCGATGTATCTGCCCGGGCCGGGGTGCAGCTCGATGCGGATCGGGCCGTCGCCCAGCTCGCTCCCGGCTATCGCGGCCATCCTCTCGGCGGTATGCACGGACTCCACGAGGCGGGCCTCGAGGTTGTCGAGGGTGGAGTTCCGGGGCCTGCTCCGGAATGCGCCCAGGAGCGCGGTGGCCTTCGGGGTCGAGAAGCCGTCGTTGACCAGCATCCTCGCCAGGGGGCCCACGAAGAGGTTCTTCTCCGGGTTCCCGCCGAGGGTGATCGACTTCATGTAGGAGTCGTCCAGAACGTGTTCGACCAGGTTGTCGGCGTATTCACGGGCGGTGAAGGACCTCTCCTGGCTGCCGTCGCGGTTCCTCACGACGCACGGTGCGTTCCAGTACGCCACCTTCCCGCCGTTGCTGAGAGCCGCCGGCAGGAAGTCGAGCACCGCAGGCCCGCGCAGTTCGTCGAGATCCGCCAGCCTGGCCATGAAGAGAGGGGTCAGCTCCTCGATGATGCCCAAGGCTTCGCCGCCCCATGCCGCTATCGAGGCGAGCTCCTCCTTCGACGGTCTGCTGGCCAGCCCCCCGGGGATGGAGGTCACGGGGTGCACCCCCCTGCCGCCGACGATCTCGACGGTCTTCTGGCCGATGCTCCTGAGTCGGAGGACCTTCCTTATGGCTTCCGGTTCGAGCTTGAGGAGGGCGAACACGTTCCGCTGCTCCGGCTTCGCACCTATGCCGCCCAGCACGTCCGGCCCCGTGAGCACGAAAGTGCTGAGGGCGTGGGAGTGCAGGATGTGGCCCATGTACATCAGTTCGCGCAGCAGTTCGGCATCCCTGGGGATCTTCGCCCCGAGTCCGGTCTCGATCGCATTCACGGACGCGATATGGTGCGCGGCGGGGCAGACCCCGCAGATCCTGCCCGTGATCAGGGGCATCTTGAAGAGCTCCATGCCCTCGAGGAGCTTCTCGAAACCCCTTATCTCGAGGACCTGCAGATGGCCCCTGACCACGCGGCCCGCGTCGTCCGTATCGAGGACGATGCGGGCATGCCCCTCGATCCTCGTGACCGGATCGACCACTATCTTCTTCATATCTCAGTCTCCCATGTGACGGGTGTCGGTGGTCTCATTTCGCGGCCTCCGCCGCCCACTCCCGCAGCTCGACGGTGGGCTTCCCGTACATCACCGGGGATGACAGCGCATAGGAGTAGAACGTCTTGGCTTCGCCCTGGATGTAGTCCCTGATCTCCTGTTCGGGGATGCCCGTCAGCATGGCCATCCTCTTCGCGACCATGCTCCTGATGTCGAGGTGCGGCTCACGGATGAGGTCCACCGAGGGCCCGGCGCATCCCGCGCAGGCCACGCCCTTGTTGGGACACTGGGCCTTGCACCTGTCGAGCGTGACGCTGCCCAGGCAGACCACACCCTGGCTGAGGAAGCAGGTCTCCGGATCGTTGGCCGACACCTCGCCCTTCGAGAGCTTCGCTCCCTCCGTCTTCTTCATCCTGCGGCCGCATTCGGAGCAGACCGTCATGGGGCTCAGAGGGATGCTCTCGACCCCGAGCAGGTCGCGTATCGCTATCGCGATGAAGTAGGGGTGAGGCGGACAGCCCGGCAGATACCGGTCGATCTTCACCACTTCGTCGATCGGGATCACGCTCTCCTCGAGCTTCGACGCCCCGCCGGGAACCCTCGATCCCTTTGCGTCGGAGACGTTCCCGCCGTAGGCCTTGGCCAGGATGGCGTCGCGTCCGTACAGCCATCCGATCCCGGACGGGCCGCCGTATGCCGCACAGGTTCCGAAGGCCAGCAGCTTTCCGCAGCTCTCGCGCATCTTCTCGAGCGCATGCCTGTCGTGCTCGCTCCTGACGGCCCCTTCGACTATCCCGACGTCGGCCTTCGGATAGCCCTTCTCGTCCATCAGCACGGGGACCCTCACGAACTCGACGTCGTCGACCAGGTTGAGCAGCTTCTCGTGGAGATCCACTATGGCGACATGGCAGCCCGAGCAGCCCGAGAGCCACTCCGTAGACACCCTCGCCTTCATTCCTGACCACCCTCCTCCACGATCATCTCCTTGAGACAGCCGTTGGGTCCGGCGTGGAGAATCTCGAGATGCACCGTCCTGCCGGGCATGATCTTCTCCATCGCCCCGGCGAAGACGCCGTGGGCCATGTAGCAGAGGGACTGTTTCTGTTCGTGGGCGTACCTGAAGAGGGCATTGCGGACCATGCAGGTCCCGAAGGAGAGTCTCATCACCTTCTTGCCGTCGCGGTCCTCGATGGGCGTCGCGGACTCGCCGGCGAAGGGTTCGAAGTGCCAGACGATGCCCCGCTTCGCGAGGGCCTCGCCCAGAAGGGTGACCGCTTCGGTCAGGTCATCGGTCTGTCGTGTGCCTTCGACCGCCTCCCTGCCGAACTTCTTCCCGGCGAGCATGCAGATGGAGAGGCTGCTCTTGCCGAGGTTCAGCTCCGATGCGTGCGCCAGCGCTCCCAGAAGATAGGCGACTCCGTGGAAACGGGAGAGATCTGCATCCGCGACTGCGTGCACAATATCTCCTTCCTCCCTCGACTCGACCCCGTACCTTCATCGTCACGCCTTGAGCGAGAGCATCGCCGACTCCAGGTCGCCCTTCTCGAGGAACTTGAGCGTGACCTGGAGCTTGCCTATGTCGATATCGTTCGCTCCGGACTCCATGAGCTGCCTGATCCTCTCGCCCACGGCCAGGCGGAGGGCTTCGGTCTGCTTCTCCACGGTGTCCGCGGACTCGAGCATCTCCTTGAATCTCCTCGCCGATCTGCGCCCCGAGCGCGGCGGCTCGAGCGCATCGTCCGGGGCGGGCGCCTGCTGCTGCGCGATGGCAGCTTCCGCAGGCGTTCCCGCGGGCGCTGCAGTTCTTCCGGACGGGGCAGGCTTCAGTGCAGGGGGTGCAGGTTGCGCACTCCCGGCCGGCCTGGCGGGCGAAGGCTGCTCCACATGCTTCTCCACGGCCGGAGCATGCGGTTTCTCCTTCGACACCGCCATCGGGACGGGGAAATCCTCTTCGGTATGCCCGGATTCCTCATCCGCATCTTCCGTTGCCGCGGGAGCAGGAGGCGGCTCGACCGGCCGGACGGGCTGCACCCTGGCTCTCCTTGCCACGGATTTGGGCGGGGTATCGCTCGAGCCTGCTGTCTGCTGCCTGCGGGACGAGGCGGCGCCGTTCACCGGTTCGATGACGAAGGGTTCCAGGCCCGATCCGGTGTTTCTGCGTTCGGGCTCCTCCTCCACCTCCACGACGATGTACTCGGTCCTCCCTCCCGGAGCCATGGGAAGATCCTCGTCGAGTTCGGGCAGTTCGGCGCCGATCCTCTCCGTCATGAAGCCGAGGAGCGCCCTGGTGGACTCCACGGTCATGGCGCTGCCGGTACCGAGCACCCTCGCGAGGACCATCCTTGCCGCGGCCTTGAGCTGCCTGACGTTCGTCGTGAAGGTGTCGGCCAGGTAGTCTACCACGTCGTCCGAGAGGTTCATGCCCGTGTACTTGAAGAACTGCTCCAGGATCTCCCGGCGCCCCTTCTTGCTCACGATCTCGAGCTTGATGGTGATCCCGGACATCAGCCGCGACAGGAGCGATGCGTCCATCCCGGTGAGCATGGATGGTTCGACGTCGGAAGAGATGACTATGCCGTGGGTCTCCCTCGGCATCCGGTTCATCACCGATATGACGAACTTCTCGAAGCTCCTGTTGCCGCGTGTGAACTGGATGTCGTCGATGAGTATCAGGTCGTGCTGGATCATCCAGTCGCGGAGTTCGCGCTCCCTGCCGGCGCTCAGGGCGTGCTGGAATTCCGTCTCGAGGTCCAGGGTGTTGATGAGAAGAGCCTTCCGGGACGTGGCGTTGCGCGTGGCGGCCAGCAGATGGGTCTTGCCCTGCCCTGTGGGGGCATGGATGAACACGGGTGCGATGGCCTTCCAGATCCTCGGGATGAACGCCATCGTGCGGAGGATCTCGCAGGTGTAGTAGTTCTCCTCGGTGGTGATGTAGCTGTCGAAGGTCATGTTGTCGGGATAGTCGAACGAGAGGATGTTCTCGAAGCTCTGCAGCCTTTCCGAATCGGCGCCGGACATCCGGGGTACCGAACCCACTCCTCCCATGGCGCGGGCGAAACCGTGTATGCGCCTGGACATGTCCTCCGTGATCAGGCCGGAATCCGTGCACACCCGGAGGAACTCGTCGAAGGGGATCGGGGACGGCTCGGGATCCTCCGCCATTCCGCCATCACTCCTTCTTGCGGACGTTGTCCAGAAGGCGGCCGAGGGCGATGCACATCAGGCCGATCTTGGTGTCGGGCTTCACGACGGTCAGCAGAACCAGCTTCTTGTCCACCGACATGAGCCCGAGAGTCCTCGAGCCGTCCTCGATGATCACCCTGTCGGGCGCCCCGCCGGGATACGAGTTCACAAAGGCCGACACGCTCTTCACGATCACCGGGGCGATCTCGGAGAGGTCGCTCGGCAGGTCGGACCTGGCGATGATCACCCCTGTCGAATCGATGATGCTCGCCCAGACGTGGCTCGGCGACGAAGCGACGAAGTCGCGCAGGGGCTGCTCGTAGATGTGGCCGTCGGGGTGCTGGAGGGCGTTCTGTTCGGCCTCGGCCTGAGCCTTCTTGATCTCGTCCCGCTCCTTCAGGGCCCACATGATGAGCCTGTGGAGGTCCTTCTTGATGGTCACCTCGGGGGACGGCACGCCGGTCTCGAATGTGAAGGTGCCGTCCTTCCAGTCGACCATCTCGACGAGGACCTGCTGCCCCGTCAGGTCGCCGAGGGTGGCGTGCACGAGGTTTCCGTCGACGTAATAGAGGTTCGCCTGATCGTTGTCGACAGTGATCGAGAGAAGCCCCGATCTCCTGCTCGAGTTGGGGAACTGGAGCAGGGTGACGAGGCCGAGATCGCTCAGTGTGCCTTTGAGAGCCATTCCATTTCCAAACTCATGCGGCGCAGGGGCGCCGTCGCTTCTTTCCCGCCTAGAGCTGGAACTTCCTGATGACTTCCATGCTCAGCAGCCGGAGGGTCTGCATTACCCCCCTGCCCTCGCTCGCCACGGCCTCTATCGCAGGGATGCCCGGGGAGAGACCCAGCTCCCTCTCGATGCTGCCCAGCTCGATCAGGGGTTCCAGGTCGCGCTTGTTGTACTGGAGCACCACCGGGAAGTCATCGACCGGGATCCGCAGATCGATCATGTTGTCGATCATCATCCTGTAGCTCTGGATGTTCTTCTCGAGATGGCCCATGCGCGAATCGGCTATGAAGGCCACTCCATCGGCGCCTTCGAGGATCAGTCGGCGGCTGGCCTCGTAGTGTATCTGCCCCGGGATGGTGTAGAGGTGGAACTTGATCGCGTAGTTCTCGACCCTTCCGAGCGACACGGGGAAGAAATCGAAGAAGAGCGTCCGTTCCTTCTCTGTGTCGAGCACGAGCAGTTCGCCCCGGTACTTCTCGGCGAGCTGGGCGTGGATCCAGTGGAGATTGGTGGTCTTGCCGCTCATGCCCGGTCCGAAATAGACGAGCTTGAAGACTATCTGCTGGTTCTCAGAGCTGATGTGCGCCATCGTCCTCTTCGTCTACCCGGAAGATCCTGTCCACCAGGTTGAGCGCGTACTCCTTGAAGCGGGGCAGGTAGATCTCGCCTTCCTCGTCGGGTGTCTTCTCGACCGGCATCTCGAGGATCCTGGATATGGCCTCGCCTGCCTTCTTGGCCTCTATCCGGACCTTCCCTATCCTGGTGTAGTCCTCGAAGACGATGACCATCATCGACCTCTTCCCCACCAGGGAGATGTGGATATGCCGCCTGTCACCCTGCTGGAGAAGGATCGAGAACTGGTTCTCGCCCACGATGGTGGCCACTTCCTTGGTGGCCGCGAACATGCCTGCGACCAGGGCGGCGAGCGCGGTCGTGTTCAGCGACGTCAGCTCGCCGGCCTGGCTCAGACAGACGCCTTCTCTGGAAATGAGCAGGCTTATGAGGGCCCCGGTCGCGCCAACCATCTCCGACAACTCGCGATGTATAGCGCTGCTCTGGCTCGTCTGATCGCTTTTCATCGCTATCCGGACTCCCTTCGAAAGAGCGGATCGTCTGGACCGGCGATTGTCAGGGCCGGGGAGCCGTCTAGCTCAGGCTCTTGACCAGGTCCGCCGTGCGGCGCTTAACCTGGAGACGCACGTTGCCCAGGTTGGCGTCGCTCGATGCGACGACTGCGAGCAGAGCGTCGGTTCCGAGGGCGGAAAGGACGACTATGCCCTTCTCGTACTCCATCATGGCCTGGGCCATCTCGCCGACGCCAAGCTCGCGGCCGACGCTCTCGGCGGAGCCCATTCCCGTGGAGACCATCGCGCCGATGGCATCGGCATCAGCGTTCCCGGTGGAGGCGGCATCGATGACGAAGCCGTCGCGACCCACGCAGACGGCTACATTGATGCCCTGGACGTCGACGAGTTCCTTGAGGATCCGGGAAGTGTCGCTCACTTGTGAAACCTCCTGTATCGGGTGATGAGAATGCCTTCCATCACGATGGAAGGCGCGTTCGGGACATGATGTAAGATAAGGCCTCGCTCGCGCGGACCCAATAGCGTGTGGCGTTTCCTGAACGTTCGAATTTTTTCGAATGGGGGCCGACCCGCTGTCACCCGATGCAAAAGTGCCCTCCCTGTGCAGTTTTTCAACAAATCCGCGGAAGCTGCTCACCACTCAACACCGACATCGGCCTCCTTGTTCCCAGGGAACTCCTCAACGTGACAGCGCCCGTCCCCTCCCCGGCGACCGTTCCGATGCATGCAGGCGTGCTTTCGGGGTCGAAGGAGGCCATGAGCCGCACCAGATCAGCGGCCATGCCTCCCGGAACGAACGTCACGAAGCGCCCCTCGTTCGCTACGTGCAGAGGATCGAAGCCGAGCAGCTCGCACGCGGCGCGCACCTGCCCGTTCACCGGCACGGAGGACTCCTCGATGACGAAATCCGTGGCAGAATCGGATGCGATCTCCGAAAGAGCGGCAGCGAGGCCTCCCCTCGTCAGGTCCCTCATGCACCGGACGGGGATGCCGGATTCGAGGATACTCCCGACCATTCCGTGAATCGGGGCCGAGTCGCTCACTATGTCCGTCTCCAGGCCGATGCCCTCCCTCGCGCACATGATGGCCATCCCGTGCCTGCCGATGTCGCCGCTGACCACGATGCCGTCGCCGGGCCGCACGTTCGCGGGGCGCACGTCCACTCCGGGAGGCACGGCCCCGATGCCGGCGGTGTTGACGTAGATGCCGTCACAACCGGGATGTCCCACGACCTTGGTATCGCCGGTCACGAAACTCACCCCGCACCTGCGGGCCGCATCCGCCATCGACTCCACCACACGCTTCAGGCTGTCTAGGGGGAAGCCCTCGCCGAGAATCAGGCCTGCGCTCAGCCAGAGCGGTCTGGCTCCGCAGACCGCCAGGTCGTTGACCGTGCCGTGGACTGCCAGCGATCCGATGTCTCCGCCCGGGAAGAAGATGGGGTCGATGACATAGCTGTCCGTGGTGAAGGCTATCCGGCCTCCGTTCAGCTCGAGCACCGCTCCGTCGTGCCTGTCTCCGGGGGCGGGGCCTCCGAAGGCTTCGACGAATCCGTCGACCAGCCTCTTCATGATGGTGCCGCCGCCGCCGTGGGCCATGGTGACCACCGCATGGCGCGAGAGCGGCACGGGGCACGAGAAACCGCCGGAATGATCCACGGAATCGCGGTCCATCACCGGCCACCTCCCCTGTATCTGAAGTATGCCGCGCAGGCGCCCTCCGAAGAGACCATCGGGGCGCCGAGCGGGCTGCCGGGCGTGCACTCCCGTCCGAATGCCGGACAGCACGTCGGTTCGAGGACTCCGGTGAGCACCTTCGCGGCCATGCAGATCCCGTCCCCGGGATCGGGGGGGTCCGGAACGGCTCCGAACCTCGATGCGGCGTCGAAGCTCCTGAAATCCTCCCTGAAGGCCCATCCGCCCCCGGGGATCACTCCGAGCCCCCTCCAGTCGGCGTCAGCATGCTCGAAGACCTCCCGGGCCATGGCCATGGCGGCGGGGTTCCCCTCCCTGCAGACAACCCTCGCATACTGGTTCTCCACGCGGGCCTCCCCCGCCTCGAGCATGGAGATGCACATCAGGATGCCCTGAAGGATGTCGACCGGCTCGAACCCCGTGACGACGATGGGCGTGGAGTGCCTGGCCGCCATGGGTTCGTACTCCTCGTATCCGGTGACGGCGCAGACGTGTCCGGCCGCCAGCACGCCGTCCACGGCGCAGTCCGGCATCCTGAGTATCCATTCGAGCGCGGGGGGCACCCTTACGTGCGCGTTCAGAACGGTGAAATTGCCGGTTCCCGAGGCGCGCGCCCGGAGGACTGCGGTGGCTGTCACCGGCACGGTGGTCTCGAAACCCACGGCGAAGAGGACGTACTCGCGGGAGGGATCCGACCGGGCCATCCCCAGGGCGTCCATGGGCGAGTAGACGATCCGTACGTCCCCCCCGGCCGACCGGGCCGTCATCAGGTCCGTGGCGGCCCCGGGAACGCGCAGCATGTCGCCGAAGGTGCAGACAACCGCTTCGTGCCTGCAGGCGATGCCCGCGGCCGTGTCGATGGAGCAGGCCGGCGTGACGCAGACAGGGCAGCCGGGCCCGTGGACGAGGGTGATCGCATCGGGGAGGAGGGAGTCGATCCCGTTCTCCAGGATCGAATGGGTCTGCCCCCCGCACACCTCCATGAGCCTCCACGGCTTCGTAGCGATGCGTGCGACTGCGTCTGCCAGGAGGCGGACCGTCGCGGGATCCCTGTATTCCTCGAGGAGTTTCACGGCTGGGTTTCCCCGGGGCAGGCCCGGAGTGCGTCGATGAGTTCCATCACCCTGGCGGCCTCGGCCCTGTCGAGCCTGTTCAGCGCGAACCCTGCGTGGACTATCACGTAGTCACCGACGACGGCTTCGGGGATGCCTGCGAGGGAGACCACCCGGATGACTCCGTCGAAGCTGACCCTGGCGGTGCGGGAAATCTGGTCGTCCCCCGAGATCTCGACGATCTCACCGGGAACTCCCAGACACATGGGCCACCTCCGGTCGGAGAGGAGAACGGCAGCTCGTCCTGGTCGACACCCAAGTATAAGGCTGGTTGCGCCGAAAGAAAGCCCCTCCGGGACCCTTAGGGGCGCACGGCTGTGCACGGGCGGCATGCCGCGTTATAAGTGCCCGGGCCCAGGAGCCTTCCGGAGGGTTCTCTTGCACGAACTGTCGGTAGCTTCCGAAATCCTGGACGTGGTCGAGGAGGCGCTCGGGCACAGGGAGAGCCTGAGGGCGGTCGACCTCGTGCTGGGGCCGCTCTCGGGCGTCTCCGCGGAGGCGCTCGATTTCTGTTTCACCGAGATGGCCTCACAGCGCGGTTTCGGGCGGCCGGTGCTCAGGATCAGGCCGACCGTTGCAGTGGTGAAGTGCGCGGAATGCGGCGCATCGTATGAGGCCTCGGACCTCGCGGCCTGCTGCCCGGCCTGCGGCGGGGTGTTCAAGCAGGTGCTGTCCGGCCGCGAGTGCTCCGTGGAGAGCATCGAGACGTCACAGGCCGGCCCGAGCTAGTATCCCGCCATTATCTCGCCGCGCCTGAAGCAGCCCAGGGCATGGTCGTTCACCATCCCGGTGGCCTGCATGTGGGCATAGCAGATCGTCGAGCCGACGAATCCGAAGCCACGCGCCCTCAGGTCTGCGCTGAGCGCATCCGATTCGGGGCTCGTCGCCCTGTAGTCGCCCGGGCCCCTTATCTCGTGCACGATCGGCCGCCCGCCGGTGAAGCGCCAGATGTAGGAGTCGAACGACCCGAACTCCTCCCGGACCGCCAGGAAGCACCGGGCATTCCCGACTATCGCGTTCATCTTCGCCCTGTTCCGGATCAGGCCGGGATCCTGGAGCAGACCCTCGATCCTCTTCGAGTCGTAGCTGGCGATCATCCCGGGATCGAATCCGTCCAGGGCCGTGCGGTAGTTCTCGCGCTTGCGGAGCACGGTGTACCAGCTCAGGCCGGCCTGCGCGCTCTCGAGGGCGAGGAACTCGAACCAGAGCCTGTCGTCGTGGACCGGGACTCCCCACTCCCTGTCGTGGTAATCGACGTAGAGCGGTTTCGCGAGGTCCACCCAGGGGCATCTCGCTCTGTCCTGCGGGGTTGTCGCAGCCCGGCCGCAGCCGGCCGCCGCGCCGTTCCCGGCTATTCCAGCACCACCAGCCTGAGCGTGTCGGAGGAGGAGCCGGCGTCGGCCCTCACGATGTAGACCCCCGAAGGCAGGCTGCCCGGCCAGGCCAGCGCATGGCTGCCGGCTCCGAGGCTGCCGTCGACGAGGATGCCTTCGAGCCTTCCGTCGATTCCGAACACCCTCACGGCCACGTTTCCGGGCCGTGCGAGCTCTACCGAAACCGACGGGGTCGACGGGCACGGGTTGGACGGGCACGACAGCGACACCGATGCATCGGGATCGGCCGGATCGATGCCCGTGGAGTCGAGGTAGATGTTCAGGATCAGCCCCTCGATGATGTTCATCTGGTAGGGCATGCCGCTGAGCGGGAACTGGTACCAGCCGTTCGTGGAGCCGCCCCAGCCGAAATTGAAGTGGTAGTAGTCGTCGGTGTTGTAGCCGTCCACCACGATGTTGTGCCCGTACTGCCATGCGGCGTCGACTATCGCGAGATGGGCCGGTAGGGCGTCCATCATGTTCTGGGACAGCTTCTCGAACAGGCTGTCGGATTCCGCATCGAGCAGTTCGCAGTTCTCGAACCCGAACCTGGTGTATGCGTCGTGGGCCTGCCCCACGCCGAAGGTGCCCGAGCCCGAGGCGGAATAGACCTGCTTGCAGGCCGACCCGCAAGCGAACACGAGGGCGGCCTTGTCGGAGTTGGTGAGGGGCGTGGACTGCTCGTAGTGGGTGTCGAGGATGTCGAGCATGTCGTTGAGCTCGGACCAGTCAGGGAAGTCGTGTGCAACGCAGTCGTCGTCGATCCAGTAGTTCTCGAGGTATACGTGGTGGTAGTCGTCCGAGTCGGAGAACCGCGTGGAGTTGGTCGTCTCCAGGTTGTCGACTATCATGCCCATCGCCACTGCGGGGCATCCCGCCACGCTCCTGGAGCTCGAGGTCAGATCCATGGGACAGTAGGCGTTGTATGGGGAGCCCTGGGTCCAGTTCTCCCAGAGCCAGCCCCCGGTGGGAGTGGTGCCAGCCGCCGGCCACTGCTCGAGCATCACCGGGAATCCCGGATCGACGAGACCGGACGTCGCGGCCTCCCACGAGCGGGCGTTCGCCAGGGCCGCCTCTTCGGAGATCATCCCGGCGCAGGCCATCCTGTTCTCGATGTCCATCGCCAGGAGGTCGGACATGCCGAACGTCTGCCCCTCGCCGCTGCCGAAATCCGAGGAGTAGGAGTAGGCCGGCACTGGAGGCATGGCGTCATCAGCCGAGACCACCACGTAGCCCGACGGGGAGAGGTCGAACACATACGCGAGCATCGTACCGTCATTGCCCGTAAGCCCGGATACACCATCGATCGTGAAGGAGCCGGCCATGCCGTCCCGCTCGAGTCTGTGGTTCGCAGCCAGCCCGGCATCCGCGGGTGTCACCGGGGCGGCGGCGACCGCCATGGCAGCCCCGGCCAGCATCAGCAACTTCGCGTATTGGATCACGCCTGTCTCCTGCCGTTTCGGTCCATGATGCGGGGATCGGGAGTTCCGCAGGGATGATAGCCGGAAGCCCTCACCGGGTCAAACCGCGGAGCCTTCGCCCCGCCTCCGCCCTCCGTCGCCGCCCACCCCTCACCGCTCGTCCCCCTCCCATCCCGGATCGATCCTGACCGTGCCGTAGATGCCCGGGAAGAGCGTGCCCGAAGAGTCGTCGAGAGTGACAGTCAGCGGGAGCAGGCCGGTGACCGGATCTATCGCCGGCGACACGGAGGTCACGACCCCCCCGTAGACCTCCCCCGGCAGCGCAGTCGTCTCGAACCCGGCGGGATCTCCGATCTCGAAGGATCCGATGTATCTCTCGGGCAGAAGAGCGCGGAGCACGAATCCACATCCGCCCGTGACCATCACGAGGGGTTCGGGGCCGGCCATCAGACCCTCGCTAGCCCACACCCGCCCGACCACGCCGTCGAACGGCGCATCGACCGTGGATGCGCTGCGGCCGGAGAGCGCGCCGTACAGGTCGGCCCTCGCCGCCTGGAGGGTGGACCGGGAAGCCAGCATGGCCGTCTCTGCGCCCTCCATCTGCTCGCTGCTGAGCGCCCCTGCCTCGAAGAGCTCGGAGCAGCGCCTGTACGCTGCCTCCGCGTTGGAAGCCTCGACCCTGGCTGCCTCGACTCCGGAAAACCCGGCGGCCACCGCTCCGTCAACGAGAGCATCTCCCGACAGGCCGACCAGGACCTGGCCCGCCGAGACGGAGTCGCCCTCCTCCACGAAGACCCCGGTCACCCGGCCCGAGCCGAACAGGAGCGCCTCGTCGCAGGCCTCCACGCGCACGCTGGCAGAGACCGTGCCGTGTTCTTCCGGAGCGGCGTCCGAAGGCACCGTAACCGCCGTTGCGTCACCGGTCCCGGGGCTGCGGCCTCCGCATGCGCACACAAGGATCAGTGCCGCGCAGATCCCCGTCCTGTCAGGCATCGCCGGCCGCCTTTCCACGGTTCTTGCGCTCCGCCATGAGCACGTACATCACCGGCAGGATCAGCAGCGTCAGCGGCGTGGCCACGACCATCCCGCCCACGACCGTCCGCGCCATGGGCGACCACAGGCCGGAGCTGCCGGTGGACATCAGCGCCAGGGGCAGCATTGCGAACACGGTCGTGCTCGCCGTCATCAGGATGGGCCTCATCCTCTTCCTGCCGGCGTCGAGCACGGCCTCCACGGGGGAGAGACCCTGTGAGCGCATCTCCTGGTTGGCGAAGTCGACGAGCACGATCCCGTTGTTCACCACGATGCCCGCGAGCATCAGGATGCCGATCAGCGAGGTGAGGCCAAGGGTCATCCCGGTCAGCACGTGCACCAGGATGACGCCGATCATGGCCATCGGTATCTCGAAGATCAGGAGGAACGGCTCCTTGAGCGACTCGAACTGCACCGCCATCACGAGGAAGACCAGGAAGATCGCCACGGATATGGCTATGGCCATGCTCGAGAAGGACTCCTTCTGGTCGGGGATGTCGCCGAGCAGCTCCCATCTCGCGCCGCCCAGGTCGAGCGTGTCCATCATCGCGTATACGTCCCCCCCAACGTCGCCCAGGGCCCTGCCCTCTATCCCGCACGACACGAGCACGCTCCTGCTCCTGTCCCTGTGCCAGATCATGTTGGGCACGAGGTCGGTCGAGAGCGTGCCCCAGCTCTCCAGCGGCGCCCCCGACACGGGGAGGCCCAGGATGCGCTCGCGGCTCGAGACCGCCCGGTCGTCGAAGGCGAGATGCACGTCGAGATCCTCGTCGCCCTCGTAGTACGTGGAGGCGTCGAGACCCATCACCCCCAGAGTCACCTCGGCCGCAATGGCCGCGGGGTTGGCCCCCCTCTGCGACATTACCGCGGGATCGGGTGTGAAGCGCATGAGGTCCACCCACTCGTCGAGGCTCGACTCGTGGTCGATCGTGCCCGGGATGCGCTCGAGTTCCGCCTTCAGGGTCGCTCCCCTCGCGAGCAGGTCCTCGAGGTCGCTGCCGTAGATGGCGATCTGTATCGGGTTGCCGGTGCTGAACCCCATGCCCGTGGTCAGCGTGTAGGTCAGGCCGGGCACGGCGTCGAGCACCTCCCTCACGGGCTCCTGGTAGTCGTCCACCTGCCTGGTGAGGTCCTTCTCCGGGGCGAAGTAGAAGACGAGATCGATGCGGTTGGGTGCGTCGGCCCCGAACGCCGCGGAGATCCCCGCGCTCCTGCCCACGGTCATGCTGGTATGGACGAGGTCGCCTGGCGTGAAGACCCCCTCGATCGAATCGACCATCACCATGGCCAGGCTGTCCGTCACGTCCAGGCCCGTTCCGGGGGGTGCGGAGGCCGTGATGGTCATCATGCCCTCCTGGACGTCGGGGATGAAGGAGGTCGGTATGCGCCCGACGAGCAGCATCGAGCCGAGGAAGGCCCCCACGGTCGGGAGGAGGGTGAGCCTCCTGTGCGCGAGGCACCACGAGAGCCAGCCGGCGTACTTCTCCTCCAGCGCCTGGATCAGATCCTGGACCTTCTGGAGAGGCGAGCCCTTCCGGTGCGTCTTGACTATCCTCGTGGACATCCCGGCCAGGAGGGGCACGAAGGTCATGCTGTTGAAGAGGCTTATCATCAGGGCGCAGACTATCGTTATGGAGAGGTCCCTGAAGACCTGGCCCGTCAGGCCTTTCACGAAGAGCATGGGGATGAACACCGCCACGGTGGTCAGGGTCGAGGCGGCCACCGCCATCCCGACCTGGGTGGCGCCCTTCTCCGAACCCTCCCTCACGCCGGCGCCATCCTTGCGCAGCCTGTGGATGTTCTCGAGCACGACCACGGAGTTGTCCAGGATCATCCCGATCGCGATCGAGAGGCCTGCGAGGGAGATGATGTTGAGGTTCACCCCGAAGGCGTACATGAACGCGAACGTGGTGATGAAGGACAGCGGCATCGAGATGCTCACGATGCCGGCGTTCGCGGGCGAACCCAGGAACAGCAGCAGGACTACGGCGGCCAGCACCATCGCCTGTATCCCGGTCTCCAGCAGCGAATTCATGGAGGACTTCACGTAGTCCTCCTGGCTGTAGACGATGCCGGTCTCGAACTGGCCGGTGTAGGACGCCGAGATCCGCTCCACCTCGGCCTCCAGGCTCCGGCAGGTGTTCACGGTGTTCGCGTCGGCGCTCTTGCGGAACACGAGCATGATGGTGTTGGCGCCATCGAGCGAAGAGATGCTCGATGGGTCCTCGAAGCCGTCCTCGACGAGCGCCACGTCGCCCAGGCGCACCGGCACGCCTCCGTGGGCACCGACCACGAGCTCCCGGATCTGGTCGAGGCTGTGGAAGCCGCTGCGCACGCTGATGGAGATGTCGAGCCCGCCGGCCTCGAGGTTGCCGCCGGGCTGGTCGGCGTCCACCGCGGACAGCACTCCGTAGATCTGCGCGATGGATATCCCGCGCTCCCATGTCAGGACGGGGTCGACCGTGACGTTGATGCTGCGCACCTCGCCGCCCGAGATGTCCGCCGAGGCCACGCCGCCCACGCGGCTCAGCACCGGCTGCACCTCGTCCTCCACCAGGCGGCGGAGCCCGGCGCTGGACAGGGTCTGGCTCGAGAAGCTAACGATCATCAGGGGCTTCATGCTGCTCTCGAGGGCGAAGACCACGGGGTCCGTCGCATTTGCGGGCAGGAGTGTCTGGCTCCTGTCCACCGCCTCCTTCACGTCGTCCAGCACCTGGTCGATGTCCGCCCCGAGAGACGCATCCACCGTCACGGTGCTCAGGGACGCCCTGCTCTCGGATTCCACGCAGTCCACGTCCTCCACGCCGCTGACCGCATCCTCCAGCACCTCGGAGACGAGGGTCTCCACCTCCTCGGGTCCGCTGCCGGGCAGGGCGGTGATGATCATCACCTGTCCCAGGTCGGCCTTGGGGAGGTAGTCGAGGCCGAGCTGCGTGATGCCGAACACGCCTGCGCCAGTCATCAGCAGGAACACCATCAGGAAAGTCACCCTGCGGTTTATCGCCAGCGCCGGGAGGCTCATATCTCCGCCTCCACGAGCCTGCAGCCTTCAAATGCGCGGTTGATCCCGAAGACCACCAGGCTGTCACCCTCCGAGAGCCCCGACAGGATCTGCCAGTCGAACCCGTCCTGCATCCCCGCCTCCACCGTTCTGAACCGGCAGATGCCGCCTTCGGACACCGCCACCCGCCAGCCTCCGTCGGGCTGCCTCTCCATCGCGGACTGCGGGACCACCACGGCTCCGGTGACGGTCGAGAGAGCCACTGTCGCGGTGCCGCTCATGCCCGATCTGAGCCTGCCGTCGGCGTTGCCGAACTGAACCGTGCAGAAGGCCAGGCCCGATACCGGGTCGACCGACGGTGAAACGGCCGTGATCACTCCGTCGAAGAGCTCGCCTGGATAGACCGTTGTCTCGAGGAAGACCGGCTGGCCTTCGGACAGCTGGCGCAGCCGGCACGGGGCGAAGCCCAGGGACGCCTCGAGCACCTCACCGCCGGCCAGGGCCACCAGGCTCCCCGACGCGGGATTGCCGGTCCTGGCCCACACCCGTGTCACGGTGCCCGCGAAGGGCGCCCTCACCTGCCCCAGCGAAGCCTCCGACACAGCCTGCTGGTATCCGGCCCTCGCGAGGCCGAGTGTTGCCTGCGACGAGGCTTCCGATGCGCGGGCCGTCTCGATCCCGCTCTCGGAGAGTGCCCCGCTTTCGAAAAGATCCTCGGCCCGGGCCAGGCTGCCTGCCGCGTACTCCTGCGCGGCACGGGCGGCGGAGACCCTGGCTGCAGCGGTGGAAATGCCGGCGGAGTGCAGTCCGTCCGTCTCCATCGTCATGAGGATGTCACCCTCCTCGACGGCGTCGCCTTCGGACACGAGGACCGAAGTGACTGTCGCGGGTGTCGAAACGGCCAGGACCGCCTCGTCGGAGCCCTCCAGCCGGCACGGCACGATCACCGTGCCCGTGATCGAGGCGGTTTCGACCACCTGTATGAGAACGGGCACCGGATCGTGCTCCGGCGCGGGTCCCCGCCCGCATCCGGCCGCCATCAACGGCAGGAGTGCCATGGAAATGACGTCAGGCCTTCTCATCGCACGTGGTTCCTCTCACGATGATGTCCATCACACCGCCAATGAATGCATCATCTATGTCTTCCCCGGGCACGGTGTTCCCGAACCAGCCTGCGAACAGCCACCTCGACGCGAACCAGTTCATCGTCAAGAGCAGCACTACCACCGGGATGACGGCAGGGTTGATGTCTGGTCTTATGCAACCCTTCCTCTGCAGGTCGCGGAGCCTGCTGATGATCCTTCCCCTCAGCTCCTCGTCGAGGTACTCCGGCTCGAATTCGCTCTGCACGTTGAGCCACGAGAAGAGTCTGACCAGCTTGGGGTTCTTCCTGAAGAACTCGAAGAGGCCGTCGCGACCCGTCACGAGATCGACCATCACATCAGGGTCGTCGTCCGAGAGGGTGGCGAAGAACCTCTCGAGGAGATCGGAGCTGTCGTGGTAGTGCCTGACCATGGCTCGCCACAGGTCCTTCTTCGACTCGAAGTGGTGGTAGATGAGGCTCTTGGCCACGCCAGCCTTTTCCGCTATCTCGTTCATCGAGGTGCCGGTGAATCCCCTCTCGGCGAAGAGATCCTCCGCAACCTCCAGAATCCTTTCCTTGCCGCTCATCACGCCTCCTGACTGACCGTTCGGTCAGCGGAACATATCTCGGAGCATTCTTTCATGCAAGCCCGGTTCGGTGCGGGTGGATCGACCGCCGAGGGATGGTCCCCTGAAACCGGGACAGGGTCACCGGCTCCGGAGCATCTGGCGGACCATGTGGTGGCCGCTGTCGATGTGATCGGGGCGGGCGGGTCGACGACGCGAAGCCCCGCGTCAGGCCTCCGCGACGAGTGAAGCGTACAGTGAGGCTACACGGCCGGCCATGACATCCATCGTGAACCGCCGTCCCACGGTTTCCGCCGCGCAGGCCGCCATGCGGGACCCGAGTGCAGGATCGGCGGCCAGGGCGGCAATCCTGGCCGCAGCCTCTCCGGCCGCGTTGCCGGGATCTATCAGGAAGCCGTCCTCCCCTTCGGTGACTATCTCGGGGATGCCGCCCACCCTCGTCGCGATCACCGGCCTTCCGCACGCCATCGCCTCGATCACCGTGAGGCCGAACGGCTCCTGCCAGAGCGAGGGCACGAGGACCACGTCGGTTTCGGCAATCCAGCGCCTCACCTCGTCGACGAACCCGGGCAGCCTCACCCTGTCGGCGATGCCCAGCGATGCCGCCAGGCCGGAAAGGCGGTCGGAGTCGGGGCCCACGCCGAGTATCGAGTACTCGACGTCGATTCCGTACCTGCCCTTGAGGATCGCGACGGCTTCCAGGCCCTGTGCGAATCCCTTCTCGGGCACCAGCCTGCCGAAACTCAGCATCTTCAGCCCGTCACCCGGGGCTCCGGCGCGCAGCGGCTCGGGAGACGTCTCCTCGACTCCGTTGTGGATCGTGACCGTCTTCGACGCGAGGCGGAGATCGGCCGACACCGCCGCATCCCTCACGAACCCCGAGTTCGCGATCACCGCTGAGGCGAAACGCCCCGCGAGAAGGAGCAGGGCATTCCTCCCGCCGCGGCTCATGTTGCCGCCCTCCTCCTCGGTCAGGAGTGCGTCGTGCATGTGGAACACCAGTTTCGCCCGCGAGAGCAGTGACGGCAGCACGGCGAGGGCCAGCATCGTCATCCCGTTGGCGTGGATGAGATCTATCCTCTCCCGCACGCATAGGCGCGTCAGGCGGATCGTGAACGACACGAGGAAGGGTGTCAGCCTTGCCAGGAGGACCGCAGCCGCGAGAAGGCCGCTTCTCCTGTCGACCTTCCGGAGCGAGCCGGGAAAACGGAACATGGTCCTGGCCACGCCTTCGTCGAGGAACCTCTCCGCGAACCGGCCCATGTCGTTGACGAACACCAGCGGAGTGACGCCCTTCGCCGGATCGCCCGCGAAACGGTTGGCGAGCCTGGCAAGCACCATGTGCCCTCCGCCTATCTCCGATCTGATGAAATCCGCGAAGAGTACCCTCACTGCTCCTCCGCCTCCGGCATTTCAGTACCGATCCGAACAGAGCGACCGCGCTGGAAGATCGCCGAGCCGCACTCACAGGGCAAGCCCGGGCCGGACTGCAGGGGTCTCGAACCATTTCCGGCCCTTCGGCCCGGACGATGTCTATCACGCGGCATGCCCGCCGAGCGGGTTTCGAAGTGCTGAAACCGAGTTGACGGGGATCGCCTGATGCGTCAGT
Source organism: Candidatus Fermentibacter sp. (assembly GCA_030373045.1). Taxonomy (NCBI): domain Bacteria; kingdom Pseudomonadati; phylum Candidatus Fermentibacterota; class Candidatus Fermentibacteria; order Candidatus Fermentibacterales; family Candidatus Fermentibacteraceae; genus Candidatus Fermentibacter; species Candidatus Fermentibacter sp. Next base: position 22,331 of record JAUCPW010000050.1, on the reverse strand, counting down.
ATGCAGCCCATCCCCCGCCGGTCCGCCGGCTAAATGATCCCACCACCTCCAGGGAGAGACGGCATGACCAAGTACGTTACCTGTCCCCCGGCTTTTGCCCCGTTGTTCGAGGCAGTGGAGGCCCGTGCGGCCGGACTGCTCGAGGACAGGACCTGGGATGCCAGTATCGGAGCTCACCTCGTCTCGGGCGAGCGCTACGTCATGTACCGTGCGGAATCCATCGCCGTCAGCATCCGGGAGGAACTCGAGAAGGTCCTGGGATCGGGCACAGATGCCGCCATATACAGGATCGGCAAGGCGATCGGGGCGTCGGACTGCAGGTACTACTTCAGCCGCTTCCCGGACATGCCCCCCGAGCACAGGCTTGCGATGGGACCGATGTCCTTCGCCCTGGGCGGATTCGCCCAGGCAAGGGTGCTCGAGGAGAGCAACCCCGCCTCCGACGACACCTACCTCCTCGCCATCGACCATCCCCATTCATACGAGGCCGAATCGTTCCAGCGGAGGGGCATCGCCACCACCAAGACAGTCTGCTGGCTCACGTGCGGCTACTCTGCCGGCTGGTGCGGCGAGGCCATGGGCATCCAGCTCGATACCCGCGAGGTCACCTGCATTGCGCGCGGCGACGCCCAGTGCCGTTTCGTGATGTGCCCTCCCAGGAAGCTGCGGGAAGTCTCGTCGGCACTCTGCACCAAGTGGGGCCTGCCCAGCCCCTGGTAGCCTCTTCCATTCCGCTGGCGGGCAGGCCTTCCTGCCCGCCTTTCCGCAGTCAGCCCGGTCGATCCGGCCCCAGGGGCAGCCGGATGCGCGGTCATGGTACCCGGCGGACGGGTGCCTGGACCGGCGTATTGTCCGATTCAGACCTGGTAGTAGTTGCTGCGGAAGCAGGAGATGACGTCGCGCACGTACTCGGCCGCGGTCAGCCTGTACGGGAGATCCGCTGCTTGATGCAGCAGCCCTTCCAGATCTTGTCGAGGAACGAGTAGAGCCCCCCGAGAGGCAGCCTGGTGAGGATTCCCGCGAGCCTGGTCAGGACAGGGAACTCGACCGAGAGAGCGAAGAGGACCCTCAGCCTCTCCCGCCTCTTCCTGTCCGGGATGTCCAGGACGCCCGGACGTCAAGGAAGTGGGGAGATCGCTGCCGCTAATGGCGCGAGCGAGACGGTGGCGGCCGGGGACTACTCGATCACGACCAGGCGCCGGACCTCCGTCTGACCGCCCGAGCTCGCGCGCACGAGGTACACGCCCGGGATGTCGATGTCGATCTGAACGCAGGCCTCGGCACCGCAGCCATCGAGGACCGTCCGCCGGACGAGCCTGCCCGAGGTGTCGAAGACATCCACCGAAGTGCCCTGCCCGGGAGAGTTCAGGACGGTGACAGTAGCAGGACCGGTCGAGGGGGACGGTGCCACGGACAGCATGAATGCGCCTGCTCCCTCCTGCCCGCCTATCCCGGTCAGGAACATCGAGGGTACCAGGGAGGGATCACCAAGGAGGGCCATGCCGATGTGCCAGTTCAGTTCTACCTGGCTCAGGCCGTTCAGTGCGATACGGTCCCACCAGAGCTTCCAGGCCTCGCCGAGGCTGCCGCCGCCGCCCAGTGGGCCGTAGAAGTAGTTGAACTGCAGCATGGCGCCGCTGGTGGTGCTGCCCACTGCTGCAAGACCGTTCTGGGCGGCCACCGCGTAGATGCTGCCCATGTTGTTCGTGGTCGTGAACCGGCAGTTCGAGCATGCGAAGAGGTTGTAGAAGCGTGCCGGGGGCGCTATCGGGACGATCTCGCTCCAGTTCGTCGTGCCCCCCGCGGGCATCCAGAAGTGGTTGTTCGGGCTGGAGTGCACGAAGGGGCTCACCCACTGGTAGGTATCGGGCAGCCGGAACTCCTCGTAGTCGCGCTCGCAGGTCTCGGGGCTCCTGGAGAAGAGATCGACGTCCTCGTACAACAGCTCCAGCGCTGCCTGGTAGATATCGCCCATAGCCTGCCAGTCGTCGTCGACGTAGCAGAGAGCCCTGGCGGGAGGCGGATCCCCCGTCGTGCGCCACTGGTGGTTGCGCTGGAGGTAGGCCTGGAGCATGGCCACCGGGTCGCCCAGCGCCGACAGGTTGTCGACCCTGATCCTGCCCACCCAGATCTCGGGATCGAGCGATCCCAGGAAGGTGTCATAGTAGCCGTCCTGGCCTGCCACGCTGTCGCGCGGGAAGTTCACCCAGAGGTCAAGCCACTCTCCATCCAGGTCCATCAGGAAGTAGTCGGTGGGGCACTTCTCGCCCAGGTGCGCCTCGGTGTCCCACACCGCCGTCCATGCCGCCGGGAGATTCCCGACCAGTACTGCACCCTCGAGTCCGAGATCGTACAGCGAGTCGAGCAGGCCCTTGATCTCCTCCGGTGTGCCGTAAGAGATCTCGAGGGCCTGGACGCTGTACTCCTCGGCCTGGATGTCGTCCATCCACTGCTGGACCAGCTCCGTGCCGATCTGCTGCGTCAGCCCCTCCTCCAAGAGGATCACCATCTCCGGCGACTCGTCGGCCCCCGGCACGGGTGTGACCCGGAAGGGTTCGTAGGCTCCGGTCTGTGCTGCGAACTCCCACGGGGTGGGATCGACCCAGTCGGGATCCGGGTTCATTGTCTGGACCGCAGTCGAATATGGATCGGCGGGTTGCGAAAGAATCGAGAGTATCAGCGCGGCAATGGCTGCAACGTCCATTCTACACCACCGCTTCAGGATGGGTCCTGATGCTCACTGACTGTTTTCAATACCAAAACGCGCGGCGGATGGCAATGCATGGCACCAGCGGGCGGCGTGGTCCACCTGCACACTGGTGGCATGTGATACCGGGATCAGTCTGTGGAAGCATCAGAAACCCCCTTTGGAGGTCTCGAGGAGCTGGCCGGCACAGCCCCACACCCTGCATGGTGCGGGCATCTCAGGCGGAAGACGGGCCCGCGGTGGGGGCAGGATGCTGTCGTGTCGCTGTTCGCGGTGGATGACCTAGTAGTAGTTGCTGCGGAAGTAGGAGATGACGTCACGCGCGTACTCGGCCGCGGTCAGCCTGTACGGGAAGATCCGCTGCTTGATGCAGTAGCCCTTCCAGATCTTGTCCATGAACGAGTAGAGCCCCCCGAGAGGCAGTCTCGTCAGGAACCCCGCCAGCTTCATCAGGATGGGGAACTCGACCGAAAGAGCGAAGAGGGCCCTCAGCCTCTCCCGCCTCTTCCTGTCCGGGATGTCCAGAACGCTCGCGTGGAAGAACGAGTCGGGCGTCTCGGGCGCCTCCGCGGCACTGTCGATGAATCCGTTCTCCTTGCAGAACCTGGCTATCTCCGTGCCGGGATACGGCTGCAGCAGGGTGGCGAAGGTGAAGTCCGGCCTCATCTCGGAATTGAACGACATGGTGCGCACGTCATCCTCGAACGAGCAGGTCGGGATGCAGAGGATGTTCTGGGTCACGAACCTGATGCCGGCATCCTTCAGAGACCTGCATGCGCCCCTGATCGTCTCCATATCCATGTTCCTGCCCAGGATATCGTTGCGCGCCCTGTCGTCCGTCGTCTCCACGGCCATCTTCACGCTCAGGCAGCCCGCCTTCGCTATCACCTTCGCAATCCCGGGCGTGAGGTGGTTCGCACGGACATGGCAGTGGAAGGGCAGGCCGACCTCCGACGGGTACCGTTCGCAGAACTCCCTGACCCAGTCGTGCCCGAGCACGAATGTGTCATCCTGGAACACTATCATCTGGAGGGCGGGTGACGCGTCGCGCAGCTCGACGAGCTCGCCGATCACGTTGTCCACGCTGCGCCTCCTGACGTAGGTCCCCAGCCCGCTGTAGAGCTTCTTCAGGCTGTGGTTGAAGCAGTAGGTGCAGCTGTAGGGGCATCCGCGCCCGGTGATGCAGAATGCGGCCCTGTCGGCGGTCGAGGGCCTGTATCCGACGAGGATGTCCCTCTTCGGGAACGGGATCGTGTCGAGGTCCTCCACGAGGGGGAGCATCGCATTTCTCACGGTTCGCCCGGAGTCTCTCCGGATGAGGTTGCCGACGTCCGGGAACGGTCTCGATCCCTCTATTGCTTCGACCATCTGGGTCACGGCGGTGTCTGCCTCGCCCATGATCATGTAGTCGATGAAGGGATTCCGGTCGAAGTCCTCGGGGAAGAATGTGGCGTGTGCCCCGCCCGCGATGATCGGGATGTCGGGATGCTGGTCCTTCAGGCGTCTTGCCACGGAGAAGTACTGCCTGTGGAAGCCGGTCGTGCAGCCGAAGGCGATCACGTCGGGATTCCAGTCCTTCACACGGCGGTCGAGTTCCGGATCCCGGATCGTCAGGGCCCCCGGTTCGTGACCCCGTTTCTGGAGGATGGAGGCGATGTAGGTGATGCCGAGGGGGATCGTGATCACGTCGTGGATCAGGAAGAGAACCCTCATTCGCCTCTCCATCGGCTCGAGACACGCAATTCTCGGCATTTCCGGGCCGTCGCGCAAGTCTTCGCGGAATCGTCCGGACAGACCGCTCCAGGACAGGGCCGGGCGCTTTCGAGGATCTGTCAGAGATGAAGAAAACCCCGGCAGGGCCGGGGTTATCCTTCATGCTCTCCCGTGGTCGATGATTCGAATCAAGTAAGCCTACTCCAGGACCGCGAAGCGCTCTGTAGCCTCGAACTCCTCCGCCTGCATCCGTACGAAGTAGATACCCGGCAGGAACTCTCCCAGGAGAACAGTGTGCCATCCTGGCTGGAATTCTGACAGCGAGGTGCTCTCGACCATCCTCCCGGTGATATCAAAGACATCGAGAGTGACAGCGACACTCGACGACAGGCCGATGACCGCCGAGACCGGCCCGAAGGCGGGATCGGGTGATATGGGCAGCATCTGGTGCGAGTCGGGGATAGGCCCGGGTTCGTTGGAAAGCGGGTTCCAGAAAACGGCCACATCCTCGAGGACAGGGGTGGTCTCCGGATCGCTGGTCTGGAGGTTCACTCTGTACTGGAGCCAGCTTGCGTTATCGTCCAGGATTCCATCAAGTGAGCATGGCTCATAGATCTCGTCCGACCAGTCGCCCATCGCAGCAGGGTTGTCCGAGGCTCTAACCTGTATGGATGCTGACGTTCCTTCTGGAGTCACGTCAGTCATTTCGACCCAGGAGTAGTCCGGATCACAGTTCAGGTAGAGGAGATTCGAGTACAGCTGTGTCGGACCGGTTCTGAAAAGCTCAGGAATCCATGCTCTCACTCCGGCAGAGTTTTCCGATACGGCTACCAGATAGCAGTTTATCGAGCTGTCTTCGACATCGAGGCAGCAGGCCTGTCCGGGGTGTGGATATGCATCGTCGATGCAGTGATCGATGAAGTCACCACCGGGAACGGATTCCCACCATCTCAGGATGTTCAGGCTACTGAAGCAGTACACACCACCGAAAATGTCGGAATCACCGTCATCATCGATATCGTGAATCCCGTATCCCACTGCCTCGCCAAGCGGCCCCACCCCCTCGCCAAGCGGCAACGGAAGAGGATGGGGCTCCCACGAGTCACCTGACTCACTCGTGTTCTCGAACCAGCAGAGAACAACACCTGCGGGAGAATCGTAGCTGCCCGTGAGTAGGTCGGGATCGTCGTCGCCGTCGATATCGCCCGCGTAGATCTCGAAACATCCCGTGACCTCCATCGTTGTTGTGTCGACCGGGCAGGGGGTCCACTTCACAGCGCCGTTGGGGGCATACAAGTAAAGCCAGACCCCACCTTGGGGATACCCTGGGGTCACCGCTACATCCAGGTAATCGTCACCATTTGCATCGAGAAGGCAGACACCCCAAGCTCCTGGGTTCACATAACCAATAGTCTGTCGCAGCCACATCGTGCCTGCTCCGTTCAAGTTCTCCTGCCAGGCAACAATGCTGCCATTGATAGAAGCCCAGGCCAGGTCGATATCTCCATCATTGTCGATGTCTCCCGCAGCTACCTGCCTGAAGGCGGAACACTGCGGCACCTGGTAGATCTCCCAGCTTTCCCCGCTCATGGAGTTGAACAGGATGTAGCACTTTCCAGGGGCCCCCGAGGCGATCAGATCGGAATCGCCGTCACGATCCATATCGGCGGCAGCTATGTTGGTCGAATAACTGAGCGGAGACGCAGCCACGAAGTGGGCTTCCTAGGCGGGTTCGAAGGTTCCCGGGTTCTCGAGCCAGTAGTAGGAATCGTTGAGACAGAGAGCAACATCGGGATACCCATCATCATCATGGTCGCTGCTGCAGATCCCACTGGTAGGTGTGTTCGCTGGGGCGAACAGGGTTGTCGGAGGCAGGATGGTCAACTGACCTGATCTGACCCAGTCAGTTCCCGAGTTGGATTCGAAGGTTGTACCCCAATTCTGTACGCAGTACCCCGAACTCTTGTATCCCGACCAGTCTGTCTGAGTGGCTGAGTCCGGATTTGCTGACGACACGACAACCGCCAACATGATCAGGAATAGCTTCATATGCGCCTCCCTGAAGAGAATCCGCAGCCATTCACTTGTCCAGTGATGCATTGTCAGACTGGCCGGGTCAAGGCGGGCGCCGATACGTGATGGTCTTCTTCACGATGATCTTAACCTTGTGAGGTTTTGGATGAAATAGAAGCAGCCTGAACTGGACTAGTTCCCTACCTACGGTGAAGAACCCTTGCTTGCAGATGCGAACGCGGTCTGGAAAAGAAAAAGGTCGCCGGACTGTCTTCCAGCGACCTTTTTGCAATCTGGTACCGGGGACGGGACTTGAACCCGTACAGGCTTTCGCCCACTAGGCCCTCAACCTAGCGTGTCTGCCAATTCCACCACCCCGGCACCCAGAGCAGTTCCTACCTGCTGATGAGAGCGAGGAAGAACGAAGAGAGCATGAAGACCACGGCGAATACCGTCGTGAGCTTGGACAGCAGAGTCGCCGCCCCGCGGGTGCCGAACGAAGCGGTCAGCGCGCCGCCGCCGCCGAAGGCACCGGAGAGGCCGTCGCCCTTCGACTTCTGCATCAGCACCACGCCGATGAGAAGGATGCAGGCGAGAATGTGGACGAATGAGAGAACGATCGCCATGTGTTCCAATCCTCCCGTACAATGCGCGCTTATATAAGGCCTGGACGAGCCCTCGGGCAATAGCGGGTGCCGTGGCGGAAGAGGTTGGGATCGCGGGCTCCACCGTGTAGTTTAGTGCAGTCGGGTGATGACGGTCGAGGCGAGGGCCGGCCGGGCGAGAAGTACGGATGGGGTGTGAGGCTCTAGGAGGTCGAGAAGATGCTTTTCCTTCCTGTAGTCGCATCGCTGCTAGTTGGCGCCGCGGGATCCGCGGGCCATTCCACCGTAGAAGGCATCATGCCTGACGGTTCATATGCCGAATCCTCGGTTACGGAGTGCTCCCCCGGGGCAACCGCACCTTCGACCATCCTTCCCGGAGTGCCGGAGGCAGGCGGTGCCAGCGGCGGGTACAGAGCGAGCACCCTCTGGGTGGACCGCGCCCACCAGAACGCCATCGCCGAGGAAACAGCCATCAGCGGCGGGGGCGAAGGCATCTTCACGAGCTGGTACCTCAACAACACGCGCGTGAGCCGGTATGTGACCTGCGGCTCGTCGACACCGCAGTGGACCTACCCTGTCTCCACGGGCGGCGGGAATGTCGACATCGCCTCGGCGGCGGGCCTCGCGTGGTCGGCGACGAACAACGTGCTCGGAACCCTGGCTTGGCTGGGCAGCGGCGGGACGCCAACCCTGATGGCCGACCCCGGATCGCACCAGGACATCTCCGAGGACGGTACGAGGCTCGTTTTTGCCGACATACAGAACAACCTGGTGTGCCTGAACACATCGACCGGAGCCGTGCTGTGGACCGTACCCATCTCTACCGTCGGGAACGGCATCTACGGGGTGGACATCTCGGCAAACAACTCCAGGGTGCTCGTCAGCGCCTATGACGCATCCACCGGCGCCCAGGTCTACAGCATGTCGAACGGTGCGCTGGTGGGCTCGCCCGTGGGCAACTACGGGCAGACCCGCGGAGTGATCTCGGGCGACGGATCCCGTTTCGTGCTGGGCGACTTCAACGGCAAAGTCAGGATGTACGCCTGGTCGGGATCGGCCTGGCAGCTCTCGGCGCAGATCACGTCGGGCGACAGCTGGGTCACGTCGGTCGCCATCAGCGACGACGGGCTGACCGTGGCGGCCGGCACTCTCGGCTTCAGCCCGTACAAGGGCAGGGTGCTCTGCATAGGCTGGCCCTCGGGCGGAACCCCGTCCTCTCTCTGGCAGTACGGGAGCTACGGCGACGAGGTTTCCTCGGTCGCGGTCTGCGACGACGGCTCGGTGATAGTCGCGGGCTCCTGGGGCCAGTACGGCGGCACTTCGGGCGACGTGTTCACCGCCTTCGACCACGACGGCGGGATCATCTTCCATCTCCTCGACGGCATCGACGAACCCGGATCGATCTACAGCGTCGACATCAGCGACGACGGATCGTTCGCCACTGCCAGCGGCAAGGCCGTTCACGCCCGCGAGATGGGCAACGGCGGCGAGGTCTACTCGATCCAGATCATGGCGGCGCAGCAGCACGACGTCGGTGTAGTAGCCGTGCTCTCCCCCGCCGAGAACCAGCAGGTCGGCAACACGGTCACTCCGCAGGTCACGGTTTCCAACCTGGGGCTGTCCTCGGAGACCTTCGGCGTTTCGGCAGTGATCAGGAACGCAGGCGGCACCACGGTCTGGTCCGACAACGCCACGGTCACCGGCCTGGGGGCCGGCCAGGAGACGAACGTCTCCTTCGACTCATGGACGATCCCATCCTACGGGAGCTGGACCTTCACCGCGCAGACCCTCCTCGCCGGCGACTCGTACCACGGGAACGACACCCTCTCCACCGGCCTCCGGGCATATCACGACGCCGCCGCGATCTCGGTGCTGTGCCCCTACGCCGAGAACACCATCGGGATGTCCGCCTCGCCGGTCGTGGCGGTGCAGAACACCGGCACCTACACAGAGAGCATCACGGTCTCGATGCAGATCCAGATCGGCGGCTCCCAGGTCTACAGCCAGAGCACGACCGTCGCCGGAGTGGCTGCGGGCGCGTCGGCACAGGCCACACTCCCCGCCTGGATCCCTGCGGCGATCGGCTCGGGGCAGGCCACGGCATCGGTATCTGTGGCGGACGACTATGTCCCCGGCAACAACAGCGCCCTTCAGCCAGTCGAAATCGTGTACGAGATCATCTACGACGACGGGGAGTGGGACACCTACTACTGGGTCGGTTCCCTGGACGACGACATGTTCGCGACCCGTTTCACCCCCACCATCGACACTCCCTTCAGGGCCACCCTCTTCAGGGTTCACGTCAACTCCACCGAGCCCTTCGACTGGGCGGCCCTCTGCCCGGACAACGGCAGCGGGATGCCGGACATCGCGAACCCCTACTACACCGCCGAGAACCTGTCGGCGCCCTCGGCCCCGGCCTGGCTGGAAGTGCCACTGGACGTGTGGATCGACGATCCCGGCGACCTCTGGTTCGTGACGCACTGGCCCGATACGAAGGCTCTCGGCGTCGGAACGGATCTCGACCAGCCGAGGACGAACCGGAGCTGGTGGCACAACGCGAGCTCCGGATGGGTCAACATGACTGCAGGCGACTGGTCGTTCAGGCTGACGCTCGAACCGGAGACGGGCATCGAAGGCGGAGCCGGGCCAGGCGAGTTCTCACTCGGCCTTCCGAGGCCCAACCCCTCGCACGGTTCGACCTGCATACCCGTCGAGGTGCCGGCTTCGGGCGGGGCCATGAGGCTCGCGGTCTACGACATGGCCGGCAGATGCATCGAGATCCTTGCCGAGGGCGAGTTCGCGGCCGGGACACACTCGATCCGGTGGGATGGCTGCACCGCCGACGGATCGGCCGCCCCGGCCGGGCTCTATTTCATGAGGCTCGATGCTCCGGGCTCCAGGCAGACCGGGCGGATGATCCTGATCAGGTAAGGACGGTACCTTCGAGGAACCCCCGGGTGAATAGCGTGCCGGGGCACTCGGTGACGCAGCCAGGAACCTCGCGGTGGAGGAGCACGCAGTCCTTCGGGATGCCGTGCTCCTCCATCAGCCGGGAGAGCAGCTTCGACAGCGACGCGGCCTGGCGTGGCGACGGGAGCGAAGCAGTGAAGTCTCCGACCAGGCAGATGCCGATGCTGTCGGTATTGGAGCCGCGGGCGTGGGCGCCCACCGCCCATGCCGGGCGGCCGGGCTCGACGAGGCCGTCACCTGCCAGGATCCCGTTGCCTATGACATAGTGGTAGCCGACGTCGGTCCATCCCGACACGACCCTGTGCATGACCCTGAAGTGCCGCATCGATCCGTCGCGGGTGGCGGAATGGTGCACGACTATCCGGGTGGTGGAAGGGCGCTTCTCGAAGGCGGACTCGGGGGGGCTCGACGAGAGGCGGGCGCAGTCATCCTCCGTGATGCCCGGCGGAACGGGTGCGCCCACGGAGCGCAGCCAGGCGAGCAGGCCCGGCCGGGGCTCCCCCGTCATATCAGTTCTCCTGCTGCTCTCCGGGCTGGCCGCCCAGGGCGGATGCCCTGGAGAACGAGATGCCGCCGATCCTGGCAACGGCCCGGAAGCGCTGTCCGCTCCTGACGATGGTGCCTTTGAGCATGCCGGTGCCCGTGGTCGGCGAAATGACGTCGATGCCGTTCAGCCGGATCGCTCCGCGCCCGGTGACCGCCTCGAAGTCGGCGCAGAGCCCGTCCTCGACTCCGATCTCGATCGAGCCCGAAACGGTGCTGATCATCGCCGGGTCTCCGGCCAGCGCGGCCATCTGCACCCTGATGTCGCCGTTGAGGGTCTCGAGGCATGCGACGGTGGCAGGCCCCGACACGTCTATCTTGCCGTTGCGGGTGTGGAGGTCGAGGGGACCGCCGCCGCCGCTCGTGCGGATGAACCCGTTGCTCGACGCGGCCTCGAGCCTGCATGGGATGTCCGAAACGACGATGTTGCCGTTTATTGTCTCGATCCTCAGGGATTTGATGCCTGCGGGCATCGAGACCTCGATGTCCACCGAGGCCCTGACCCTGCTGAGGCTGTAGCAGGAGCGGATGACGAAGGGCGGCCCCTCGTCGATCTCGGCCTCGACATATCTCGTGTGGGGCAGGTCGGGCTCCACGTTCCTGCGGATGAGCACCACTCCCGACTCCCCGCGGACTCCCCTGACGTGCACCGAACCGTTTGAGTTCCTGACGATGACGGGGGTGTCGGGAGGCACCCTGAAGGCCTTCTCGATCCTCTCCTCGATCATTCCCCGCCCCCTCCGGAACCCGCGGTTACCGTCGCCGGGGAGGATGCCTCCTGGCGTCCGGCCGCGGCCGTGTCGAACGTCACCCTGAAGGTGCTGCCCACGTCGGGCTTGCTCTCGACCTCCACGGTACCGCCGTACATGTTTGCGATCTTCTGCACGATGGACAATCCCAGGCCGCTGCCGAGGATGTTCCTGGTCTTCTCGTTCTTGATCCTGACGAATTCGTGGAAGAGCTTGGCCGACTCCTCGGGAGTCATGCCGATGCCCGTGTCCGAGACCGACAGGATGATCCTCGCACCCTTGCGCCGTATGGAGATGCCCACCCTGCCGCCGTCCCGGTTGTACTTCACGGCGTTGGAGACGAGGTTGTTCATCACGATCTCCATCTCCGCCCTGTCGGCGGGGATGGTCACGGTACCGTCAGGGACGTCGAGCTCCATCGTGATGCCCCGCGCCGAGGCGTCGGGCGTCATGGTCTCGATCGAGGTGCGGGCGGTCTCGGCCAGGTCGACGTCGTGTATCTCGCGCTTGCGCTGCCCCGACTCGAGCCTGGTGAGGTCCAGCAGGTCGAGGATCAGCTTCCGCATGCCGCCCAGCCTCACGATGCACCTGTCCACGGCCCTGTCGCGCGTTGCCGGATCCTGGCAGGCGGTGGGGTCCTTGAGGATGTAGAGATATCCCTCGATGGCGCCAAGGGGCGCCTTGAGCTCGTGCGCGAGTACTGAGATGAACTGGAAGCGGACCTTCCTGCGCTCCTCCTCGAGCATCCTGGCCTTGCGGAGGGCGATGAGATGGCCGACAGCCTTGCGCACGGAAGCCTTGAGCTCGGCGGGCGTGAACGGCTTCGAGAGGAAGTCGAACGCACCCTTCTTGGTGGCTGCGATGGCCGTCTCTATCGAGGCATAGGCCGTCATCATCACGGTGAGGACGTCGGCCTTCTGGTCCGAGAGCCAGGACAGCACGTCGAGCCCCGTGATCCCCGGCAGCTTGTGGTCGAGGAGCATCAGGTCGGGCCTGTCGCTCTCGAGCTTGAGCACGGCCTCCTCGCCGGAGGCGGCCTGGATGATGTCGAAGGAGACGGCGGAGCCCACCTCCTCTATCATCACCGTGAAGCCCGTCAGCGCCCTGGTGACGGCGAGCCTCATCCCCGGCTCGTCGTCGACCACGAGGACCTTCAGCCTCTCGCTGGTCGCGGCGGCCGCGGAGCCCTGCCCCGGCATCTCAGGCCTTGTCCCTCAGGAGGCGGGCGATCTCGCGTTCGAGCTGCTCGAACCGGATGGGTTTCGCGAGGATGGTGTCGGCCTTGATCCAGTTGCCGTTGTCCTCGGTCTCGTCGAACTCGAGCCCCGTCTCGTGGGTGACGGCCGTGACGAGGATCACCGGGGTGGACGGGTACTTCCGCTTGATGCGGTACGAGAGCACGAATCCGTCGTCCTCGTTCTCCATCATCAGGTCGAGCACAGCGATGTCGGGGGCGATCTCTTCGAGGATCTTCTCCCCTTCCGGCCTGCTCGAGGCCGAGTGGACCTCGTACCCGCGCGACTGGAGGTACATCTTCATCTGCTCGAGGTAGTCGGGATCGTCGTCGACGATCAGGACCCTCCCGGACGGCTGAGACATGTCAGACTCCCCTGCTGTATCTGCGGGCGGCCCCGGCCTATTCCTCCGGGGGCCTCCTCGGCAGAACCACTGTGAACGTCGTACCGGTCGGACCGGCTGCGGGGTCGGCGTTGGATGTCACGCTGATCTGCCCGCGGTGCATCTTGACTATACCATATGTCACGGCCAGGCCCAGGCCGGTTCCCTTGCCGATCTTCTTCGTGGTGAAGAAGGGTTCGAACACCCTGTTGATGTTGGCGGGCGGGATGCCCGTGCCGGTGTCGGAGGCCTCTATCCTGATGTTCTGAGCGTCGCCTCTCGTGGTGAACTTGAGCAGGCCGCCGTCCGGCATCGCGGCGATCGAGTTCGTGATGAGGTTCGTCAGGACCTGCGCGATCTGGTCGGGGTCGATCTCGGCTATCGGGTCGTCCGTCGCCGTGTTGAACTCGACCGCTATCTCCGGCGGCAGGGTGACCAGGTTCACGGTGCGCTGGATCAGGTCGGGGACGTCCGTGGGCTGGTGCACCACCTTGTTCTGCCTGGCGAAGTCGAGGAGGCCGGAGACGATCTTGCGGCATCGGTCGGCCTGCTCGGCGATCATCTTCAAGTCCTCCCCCATGGCCGGATCGTCCTCGCAGCCATCGAGGAGCATGTGCGCGTACATGAGGACGACGCCGAGAGGGTTGTTCACCTCGTGGGCTATGCCTGCGGCGAGCTGGCCCATGGTGGCCATCTTCTCCGCATGCTCCAGGGCCTCGCGGGCATTGGCCAGCTCCGCGTGGCTGCGGGCCAGGTCGGAGAGGGCGCTCTTGAGCTGCTCGATCGTGTAGGGCAGGCACATCTCGTTCTCGGCCAGGCCGTCGAAGATGGCCACGGCGTGGTCATGGCAGGTTTCGTACCCACAGGCTCCGCAGTTCAGCTCGTCCTCGGGGCCGTGCTTCCCCAGCTTCTCGAGGATCGGGAGCAGCTCCTCGCGCGAAGGCCTCTTCATCCTCATGTCGTGGGCCTCGAAGGTCCTGGACAGGTCGAGGTCCTTGAAGCGGTCCATGAAGACGAACCAGCGGTTGAAGTTCAGTTCCGCGAGCCTGCTCCGGACATAGGCGCTGACGTTCGAGCGCCTCCTGAAGCGCTGGTCGGAAGTGGTCATGCCGGGGCCCATGATGCAGCCGTTGCAGCACAGGATCTCGAGCAGGCGGACATCAATGCCGCCCGACTCCATCTCCTTCAGGGCGTCGACGAAGGACTGCCTGCCGCTTGCGGTGACGACCTCGCCTGCTGCGAGATCCTCCTTGATGTCGGCGGCCTGGAGCATCCCGCGGGTGACCGGGAAGAGTGCACCGAGCCCGGCGTGGGGCGGGTCGAAGTCGATCGGTTCTACCTTTTCAGGGTCGATCCCGCGATCGTCCAGGAGCGCCCGGAGCTCGGCGAACGTCAGTACGGCGTCGACCTCGTCCTCGACACTCGGAGCGTCTGTCTCGGACTTCTTGGCGATGCACGGCCCGAAGAACACGACGCGCAGATCGTCGCCGTGCAGCTTGCGGAGAGCCCTGGCCGTGGCCACCATGGGCGACACGATCGGGGCCAGGTGCCTGACCAGCTCGGGGTGGTACATCTCGACGTAGTTGATCAGCGCCGGGCAGTTCGTGCCGATGTAGTGGCCGTCCGGATCGGATTCGAGCAGCTTGCGGTACCGCTCCGCCACGAGATCCGCTCCGAAGGCCACTTCGTTCACGTAGGTGAACCCCAGGGCCTTGATCATGCCCAGGAACACCTTGTAGTCGTACTCGGCGAACTCCGCCGGGAAGCTCGGGGCGATGATCGCGCTGACCTCGGCCCCGGAGGCCATGGTCTCGCTGAAGAGCCCCATCGAGCTCCTGACGGTCTTGGCCTTCATGTTGCAGATCTTGACGCAGTTTCCGCAGCCCACGCACCTCTCGGGCAGGACCTCGGCCTTGCCGATATGGATCTTGATCGCCTTGGCCGGGCATTCCCTGACACAGGTATAGCAGGCCTTGCATTTCTCCTGGTCGGTCGTGACGAGCGGTATTCCCGCGTTCCTGGGCATTCCGGCCTCCTAGAGGAGAACGTCCCTCTCGGTGTAGCTGGTGTGCAGGAGTTCGTGCGAGAGATGGCCTCCCGGCTCGCCGAGGAACTCGCTGTAGATCCTCTTGATCGACGGGTTGGAGTGGGATGTGCGGAGCTGCGCATCCCTGTCGATCCCGTAGAGCGCCTGCATTCGCGCCTTCAGGACTTCCGGATCGGCGTTCAGGGGTTGCCCGCCTCCGGCGATGCAGCCTCCGGGGCAGGTCATTATCTCGATGAAGTGGAGATCGGACCTACCGGCCCTGATCTGGTCGAGGATCCTCCTGGCGTTCGCGGTGCCGCTCGCGACAGCGACGCGCACCTCTGTGCCGCCGATGTCCACCGAGGCCTCCTTCACGCCTTCGAGGCCGCGGATCGCGGTGATCCTCTGGATCTCCAGCTCCCTGCCGGTGAGCATGAAGTGGGCCGTGCGGATCGCCGCCTCCATCACGCCTCCGGTGGCGCCGAAGAGCTTGCCGGCCGAGCTGCGCTCGCCGAACGGGGTGTCCGCAGGCTCGCCTGGCAGCGAGGCCAGGTCCATGCCGAAGGTGCGGATGGCCTGGGCCAGCTCGCGCGTGGTGAGGACGGCGTCGATGTCGGGGATGCCGTCACGGAGCATCTCGGGCCGTCCCGCCTCGAACTTCTTGGCGGTGCAGGGCATTATCGAGACGCTGTAGACGTTCCTGGGGTCGAGCTTTTCGCGGTCCGCCCAGTAGCTCTTGATGATCGCACCGAGCATCTGCTGCGGGCTCTTGCATGTCGAGAGATTGCCCAGGAACTCGGGGTAGAACTGCTCGACGAACTTGATCCATCCCGGGGAACAGCTCGTCATCATGGGAAGCCTGCCGCCGGTCCTGATCCTGTGGACCAGCTCGGCAGCCTCCTCCATTATCGTGAGGTCCGCGCTGAAGGAGGTGTCGAAGACCCTGTCGAACCCCATCCTGCGCAGGGCGGCGGTCATCATGTCGGCCGCGTCGATCCCGGGCTTCATGCCGAACTCCTCGGCGATCGTCACCGAGATGCTCGGGGCGTGCTGCACGACGACCGTCTTCGTCGGGTCGTTGATCGCGTCCATGACCTTGCTGATGCTCGATCTCTCGGTGAGGGCGCCCGTGGGGCAGACCTTGATGCACTGGCCGCAGTTGATGCAGCTCGACACGTTGAGCCCCTCGTCGAAGGCGGTGCCGATGTGCGCCCTGCTGCCCCTGCCGATGAAGTCGATCGCCGAGACGCCCTGGATCTCCTCGCAGACCCTCACGCACTTGCCGCACAGGATGCACTTGTCCGGGTCGCGGACTATCGCGGGGCTCGAGAGGTCCAGCTTCCAGTCGTTCCTGGAACCCGCGTAGCGCCTCTGCCTGACTCCCAGCTCGAGGGCGTAGCCCTGCAGTTCGCAGGATCCGTTCCTCGCGCAGTAGAGGCAATCGTCGGGATGGTTGGCCAGGAGGAGCTCGACGATCGTCTTGCGTGCTGCTATGGCGTCGGGGGAATGGGTGAGGATCCTCATCCCGGGTGCCACCGGGAAGGAACAGGAGGGCACGAGCCTCCCGTCGCCCTCGAGTTCGACCATGCACATCCTGCACGCGCCCGAAGGAGGAAGCCCGTCGATGTAGCAAAGGGTCGGTATGGATATCCCCGCACGGCGCACGGCCGTGAGGATGGTCTCACCGGGCTCCGCCTGGACCGCCCTGCCGTTGACTGTGATCTCTATCATGGTAAAACCCCTGCCTTACTCGGCGGAGACGGCCCCGACGGGGCACACTTCCCTGCAGCCGCCGCAGCCTATGCATCTCTCGGGAACTATGTGGTGGGGGCTCTTCCTGGTTCCGAGGATCGCGCCGGACGGGCAGGCCTTGGCGCACAGGCCGCATCCCACACACTTCTCCGGGTCTATCGAGAACACGAGCAGGCTCTTGCACTGGCCCGCCGGACACTTCCTGTCGTAGACATGGGCCTCGTACTCGTCCCTGAACCAGCGGATGGTGCTGAGCACGGGATTGGGGGCGGTCTGCCCCAGGCCGCAGAGGCTCGTCTTCCTGATGATCGATCCGAGCTGCTCGAGGTAGACCACGCCCTTGAAGCGCTCGAGGGCCTGACGGTTCTTCTCGTCCCTCCGGCCCGTGGTGATGGCGTCGAGGATCTCGAGCATCCTCCTGGTGCCCTCGCGGCATGGAATGCACTTGCCGCAGCTCTCGCGCTGGATGAAGTCCATGAAGAACCGGGCCACGTCGACCATGCAGTTGTCCTCGTCCATCACGACCAGGCCGCCGGAGCCCATCATCGCGCCGAACTTCTTCAGCGACTCGTAGTCGACCTCGAGGTCGAGATGCCGGGCGGGGATGCAGCCTCCCGAAGGCCCGCCGATCTGTACGGCCTTGAAGGCCTTCCCGTCGGGGATGCCGCCGCCGATCTGCATCACGATCCTTTCGAGGGGAGTACCCATCGCGACCTCGACAAGACCAGTCCTGACCACCTTGCCGGAGAGGGCGAAGACCTTGGTGCCCTTGCTGCCCTGGGTGCCCAGGGAGGAGAACCACTCGGCGCCGTTCCACATGATGTCCGGCACGTTGGCCAGGGTCTCGACGTTGTTGATGGCCGAAGGCTTGCCGAACAGGCCGGATACCGCGGGATAGGGCGGCCTCGGCCTGGGCATACCGCGCCGGCCCTCGATGCTGTTCATCAGGGCGGTCTCCTCGCCGCAGACGAAGGCGCCGGCACCCATCTTGATCTTGATCTCGAGATCGGTGCCGCTGTCGAGGATGTTCCTGCCGATCAGGCCGCGCTCGCGGGCCTGCCTTATGGCCTCCCTGAGGCGTTCTATGGCCAGGGGGTATTCCGCCCTGATGTAGAAGTAGGCCTGCGTGGCACCGATCGCATATGCGGCTATTGCGATGCCCTCTATCACCCTGTGGGGGTCTCCCTCGATGACGGCCCTGTCCATGAAGGCACCGGGATCGCCCTCGTCGGCATTGCAGATCATGTATTTCTGGTCGGAAGGGGATTCGAGTGCGAGGCGCCACTTGCGACCCGTGGGGAACCCTCCGCCCCCGCGCCCGCGCAGCCCGCTCCTCTCCATCTGCTCGCACACCTCTGACGGTGTCATGCTCCGGAGCATCCGGGCGTAGGCCCTGTAGCCCCCGTGCGCCAGGTACTCGTCGAGGCTCGACGGGTCGATCAGGCCGCAGTTGCGCAGCACCCAGCGGGTCTGCCCGGCGAAGAAGGGATGCTCGGAGAGGAGCCCTGCTCCGTTCCAGGGAGTCTTCGAGGCCGGCTCGTACTGGCCGATCAGGTTGCCGGCCGGCACTTCGCCGGCGAATACGGCGTCGAGTATCGCGGGGGCGTTCTCGCCCGTCACCTGCGAGAAGGAGAGCCTGGGCCTGCCGGGGAGCTGCACGTCCATGATGGGTTCGAGATAGCAGGCTCCCACGCAGCCGACTTCGACGACGGAGACGGGTTCGCTCCTCCCGGCGATCCATGCCCTCACGGCCTCGATGGTCCGGCCGGCGCCGGCTCCCAGTCCGCAGGTGCCGGTACCCACGAAGACGACTGGTTTCTCGACATCCCCGCGGAGGAATTCCGCCGCCGCGGCGGCCCTCCTGTCAGAGCAGCCGGCGTTCTCGTGGCAGAGCGGTCCGCTCTTGATGCACTCCACGACCTCCGGGCAGGTCCTGCCGGAGGAATGCCAGCAGCCGTCACAGCATTTCTGATCCAAAAGCCCCGGCATGTCAGGCCTCCCTGGTTTCTGCCGTCTGCCTGCAGTCAAGGATCAGCCTCGCGGCGTCGTCGGGGGAAACCCTCCCGTGCACTTCGCCGTTGATGCTGATCACCGGCGCCAGAGCGCAGGCGCCCATGCAGGCGACGATCTCGAGGCTGAAGAGGCCGTCGCGCGTGGTCCTGCCGGATTCGATGCCCAGCTCGCGCTTGGTCCTCTCCAGCACCTTCAGCGAACCCTTCACGTGGCAGGCCGTACCGCGGCAGACCTGCACGTGGAAGCGGCCGACCGGCTCGAACCTGAACTGGTTGTAGAAGGTCGCCACTCCGAAGATCTTGCTGACCGGAAGCCTCAGCTTCCTCCCTATCAGCACCACTGCCTCCCTGGGCAGGTAGCCCAGCTCGTGCTGAGCTTCCTGGAGGATCGGGATGAGTGAATCCCTGCCCGTTCCCGGGTGTTCAGACACAATCCGGTCGATCGTCGATCCGAGATCCTGAGTCATTTCCGCTCCAGCGCGGCTCTCCTGGCGAAGAAGGCCACTGTTTCCAGGGACATCGTCATGTCCCTCTCCTCGAGGAACACCCCTTCAGGAACCCTCAGGGGCACCGGTGCATAGTTGAGTATCCCGTGAATGCCTGAGGCGACCAGGAGATCCGTCGTCTCCTGGGCGCGCGCGGCCGGCACTGCCAGTATGGCGGTGGCTATGGACTCGCGCCTGAGCACCGCCGTGAGTTCCGACATCGGATGGCATCTGCAGCCGTTTATGACCCTCCCGGTCTTCTGGGGATCGGTGTCGAACGATGCGGTGATCCTCAGGTTCGGCCGCCTGCCCGAGAAGTACGAGAGGATGGCCCTGCCGAGGTTGCCGACCCCGACGAGAGCCACTCTCTGGACTTCGGGATAGTCGAGGACCTTTGAGATGCCGTCGATCAGATCCTTCGTCCTGTAGCCCTTCCCGGGGCTCCCGGAACACCCCGTGGACATGAGGTCGCGCCTCACCTGGGCCGGGGTGACGCATGCGAGCACGGCCAGCTCGTGGGAGAAGACGTGCTCCCTTCCGCCGGGGATGGAGGATTCCAGCAGGCGTCTGTAGAGACTCAGCCGCCCGACCGTCTTGCTCGCGATCGTGACACCGTTCATCATTTACGAGTATCTTTCGGTGCGCTTTGTGAACTTCGTCACAGCAATGCTAGACAAACATCGTTCCGTTGTCAACCCGCCTCTGTCCGATATCCCGGATCAGGGGGTCCGGGTGACATCAACGAGCCTCGGGGGGCCGCCTCCGTCTACAGTGAGAACGGGCACGGACCCGCATGTGTCCGGGGTCAGGCAGATAGAGGCATCCCCGGGCGGCATGGAAGCTTCGACCGACTCCAGGAAGCGGCGCGTGGCGCCGGATGCCGATATGCGGGAGAGCCACGGTCCCGGATCGGTTATCCGGCCGCCCCTTGCCAGTGTCGATTCGAAGAACGATGCGAATTCCTCGTCCTCAGGAGCGGGGATCGAACCCGAGTCGCCCATGGCGAGAAGGGTCACCAGGCGCGCCCCGCTGGACAGGACGAACCCGGCGGCGGCCCGGGCATTCGAGAAGCAGGCCATCATCACCGTGTCACAGCGTGACGAGACGCGCAGGACCCCGCGTGATCCCGCCGAGGTCGCATGTATGACGGTGCGTCCCCTCAGGTCCATTTCCATGAGGAGTGTCGGCGAGTTGCCGGTGTCGAAACCGGGGAGCATGACGCCCCCGCGCTCGCCAGCCAGGATCCAGCCGGGGTTCACGGCCTTGAGCGCCCGCGCCTCCTCCACCGATCCTGCAGGGACGATCGAGTCGGCGCCCTTCTCCAGGGCCAGGCACGCGAAGGTGCCTGCCCTGAAGACGTCTATGACCACACAGAGGCCGCCGGCCCTGTCAGCGCCATCCAGGAGGGACAGGCGCCTCACGGCCGGAGCCCCGGGATGCCTCATCTCTGGCTTAGGATCGACAGCACCTCGTCTATGTCGGGGAGCTCGGGGATCTCGTATATGCGGGACCAGATCAGGCTCCCGTTCTCGTCCAGCAGGAGGTTGGCCCTCTCGGAGAAACCCTCCTTCCCGCGAAGGAGCCCCAGCTTCCCGGCGACTCCGCCGTGCGGCCAGAAGTCGGACAGGATCCGGAGGTTGTTGAGGCCCATCTCCCTTGCCCACGCATGCTTGGCCGGCCATGCATCTACGCTGATCCCGACGGGGGTGGTGTTCATGGACTCGAACCGGTAGTACGCGTCCTCGAGGGACTGCATCTGCCTGGTGCACACGGGGGTGAAGGCCAGGGGGTGGAAGGAGAGGAGCACCTTCCTGCCCATCAGCTCCGAGAGTGAGAACTCGACGTTGTGCTGGTCCCTGAGCACGAAATCCATCACGGTGTCGCCCTCGGATAGCAGCATGAACCGACCTCCCGCCTACTGCGCGGCCAGGGCCGCCTCTATCTGGCTCCTCAGGGTCTCCTCGCCCGCGGGATCGTATCCCCGCGACGAATAGACCACGCTGCCGTCCATCCCTATCACGTAGAACGTGGGGATCCCGGTTACGAGATAGGCCTCGGCCACCTCGTCGCCGCCGATCACTATAGGATAGGTGTATCCGTTCTCGGCCATGAACGCCGCCGGATCGCCGTCCTCCCACACGTTCACGCCGATTATCCTCACAGGTCTGCCCTCGAATTCCTCGTAGAGGGCCTGGATGCCGGGCATCGCGCTGGCGCAGGGCCCGCACCACGTCGCCCAGAAGTCGAGTACAACGACGTTCCCGGCCAGCCCGGAGAGGGTTATCCGCTCACCGTCGGGGGTTTCGAGGGTCCAGTCCGGAGCCTGGGATCCGTTGCCGAGTACGCTGCTGTAGTCCTCGGTCCGTATCCCGTCTGGGTTGTCGGCGAGCCTGTAGGCCTCGGGGCCGGGAGCGGGGTCGAGGACCGCGAGATTCGCGATCTCGAGGATCTGGGCGCCTGTCATGTCCTCTTCGGAGGCGAAGCGCTCGACCCTCCTCGGGAGATGGTCATCCCTTCCTATGAACCAGCGCGCGCTCTCGATGCCGTCCTGGTAGACGACGAAGATCACGTCGCAGGGAACGCCGCCGACCGAGTCGACCCGCTCCCATGCGATGCTGTCGGCCTCGATCTCGGAGCTGAAGGGCTCATCCACCACGTACTCGATCATCAGGCCGTAGAAGGCGAATTCCAGGAGATCGGTGGCGCCGGCCTCCAGGGAGCCTCGGGACAGCAGCAGGGCCGATCTGTCTAGCACCCAGGCGCTGTCGCCATCGGAAGCTATCGTCAGGGAGGGCAGGATGTCGCCTGTATCGAGGGTGTCGGCTTCGAATTCGACCAGGAGGAGCGGGAAGTCTCCGTCTGCGGTCCTGCCGGCCCTGACCCTGCCCGTGAAGGGCGGGATCATCTCCTCGAGATCTCCCGATCCGGAGAGCATGAAGTCGTACTCCACCGCCATCACCTGCGCAGCAGCCGAATCGGCGGCCCTCATCATGGCAACGGGATCGGGCGATGCCGGTGCGGGTGCCGGTTCGCATGCGATCAGCAGGGGAACGAGCACAACTGGCGCCAGTGCAGCGACGGTTCTCATGGCGGGCCTTCCTAGAGGGTCGATAAAAAGGGGTGGGGGCGGGGGGCG